>JACDAH010000116.1 GCA_013695505.1 Chloroflexota bacterium
GGGCGAGCCTGGTCGTCATCGTCTCGGCGATGGGCGACACGACCGACGAGCTCCTCGGCCTTGCCGCCGCGATCACCGATACCCCCGACGAACGCGAGCTCGACATGCTCCTCGCGACCGGCGAGCACCAGAGCGCGACGCTCGTGTCGATGGCCCTTCACGCCCTTGGCGTCCCTGCCATCAGCCTGAGTGGGCCGCAGGCGGGGATCACGACCGACGGTCGCTACGGCCGGGCCCGGATCGCCTCGATCGAGCCGGAGCGGGTCCGCCGCGAACTCGCCGACGGCAAGGTCGTGATCGTCGCCGGGTTCCAGGGACGGAGCGCCGGCGACGGCAGCGGCGGGACCGACTCGACCGTGGCGGACATCACGACGCTCGGCCGGGGTGGCAGCGACACGACGGCCGTGGCCCTCGCGGCCCGCCTCGGCGCCGGTCGATGCCAGATCTTCACCGACGTCCGCGGCATCTACACGGCAGATCCGCGGCTCGTCCCCGACGCCCGCCAGCTGAGCATCATCGGCTACGAGGAGATGCTCGAGCTCGCCCACCAGGGCGCCCAGGTCATGCAGACCCGGGCGGTCGAGCTGGGCTGGGTCAACGGAGTCGTGATCGAGGTCCTCAGCTCGTTCGAGGACGCCCCCGGAACCCTGATCAAGGAGGACCCGCTCGTGGAGCAACGGAACAAGGTCCGTGGCCTGGCCCACGATCGGAACGTCGCCAAGGTCACGATCGTCGCGGTCCCGGACCGGCCGGGGATTGCGCGCAGCCTGTTCGACCCGCTGGCGGAGGCCGGCGTGAACGTCGACATGATCGTCCAGAACGTCGGGCACGGCGGTGAGACGGACATGTCGTTCACGGTTCCCCGGGCCGAGCTCGGCAAGACGAAGAAGACGCTCGAGGCGATCGTTCGCGAGCTCGGCGCCCGCGAGATGACCACCGATGCGTCGGTCGCGAAGGTGAGCATCGTCGGCGCCGGCCTGCACAATGCCCCGGGCTATGCGGCCCGGATGTTCGGGACGCTCGCGGACGCCGGCGTGAACATCGAGATGATCTCGACGTCCGAGGTCCGGATCACCTGCATGATCGCCGAGGATGCCCTCGAGACCGCGCTCCGGGCGCTGCATGACGCCTTCGAGCTCGAACGACCCGAGTCGGCCGCCGTCGAGGCGGCGAACGGACCGCTCGATCCGGCCGCCGGGGCGGTTGCCGGCCGGTGACGCTCGCGACACCGTTCCTCGTGCGCCGAGAACACTTCGGTCGCGTCGGCTCGACGAACGACGTCGTCCGCGAATGGCTCGCGGCCGGCACGCCCGAGGTGTGCCTGGCGGTTGCCGATGAACAGACCGCGGGGCGCGGCCGGCAAGGCCGGACGTGGGTTGCCCCGCCCGGCTCGGGCCTCCTTCTCTCCGTCGGCTTCCGACCGACCTGGCTGGCGCCCGACCACGTCTGGCGTTTGGCGGCGACTGCGTCGCTGGCAATGGCCGAGGCGATCGAGCAGACCACCGCCCTACCGCGGGGCACCATCAAACTGAAATGGCCGAATGACCTCGTCACGGTTCTGTTCGAAGTCGTCCGCAAGGTGGCGGGCGTGCTCGGCGAGACGGACGGTCTGGGCACGGACGATCCACGCGTGGTCGTTGGGATCGGCGTGAACACGAACTGGAACGCAGAGGACGCTCCGCCCGACCTGCGCCCTTCGATGATGTCGCTTCGGATGATGAGCGATCGAGAGACCGATTTGGACGTCCTGATCGCCACCTTCCTCGACCATCTGGAGCGACGTGTCGTGGATCTCCGTGGTGGTCAATTCGCAGCGGGTCCGTGGGTGGGACGACAGCTGACGACGGCCGGCCGCGAGGTCCAGCTGATCGAGCACGACGGGAGTGCCCGCTGGCTGCCAACGAGGGGCGTTGACGTCGACACCGGCGCGCTCCTCATCGTCGATCGCGACATCGAGCGGGCGGTTCTGGCCGGCGACGTCAAGCACGTTCGCCTGGGGCGGGTGTAACGCGATGGCTCGGCCGGGTTTGGGAAGGATGAACGACACGGGACGTGTGACGCCGGCTCCGGCCGACCGTACGGCCCGGATCACCCATCTCGATCGCGATCGGCCGCTGGTGGAGGCGGCCCAGCGCGATCCCCTCCGATTCGACGCCCTCTATCGCAGGTACCTGGCCCAGGTGTACAGCTACGCCTTCTACGAGCTCGGCGATCATCACGAGGCCGAGGACGCCACCGAGCGCGCCTTCCTCGCCGCGCTTGCCAACCTCGGCCGGTTCGAGGAGCGTGCCCGGCCGGCCGACGGCGAGGGCGCTTCGACGTTCCGCGTATGGCTGTTCCAGATCGCCCGGAATGCGGTCGCGTACCAGCGCCGCGGCCGGCGTCGCCACCCGCAGGCGCCGCTCGAGGCGGCCGCGCTCATCGCCGACCCGCTCGACAT
>JACDAH010000117.1 GCA_013695505.1 Chloroflexota bacterium
GCTGTCTCGGGGCCATCCGGCTCGTGCCGCTCGGGCCGGCGATGCTCCCGGCCCTCCTCCTGACGGCGCTCCTCTTCGAGCGCACGCTGGCCGTGGAGGCCGGGATCGCGGCGGCGCCTCAGGGGCCGACGGTCGAAGATCGATCGCGCGCCCTGATCGCGATCCTGGTTGTCGCACTCGTCGCGTTCGCCGGAGTCGCCGCGATCGTTCCGGGCGGCATTGCCGGACGAGAGGCGCCCGGCGTGCCGATCGCTCCGCTGCCGCTCGGAGACCTGCTCCTGCTCGCCCTCGCTGACGCGGTGGTCGCCGGCCTGCTTGGCTACCGGGCGGCCGCGCTCCGGGCGACGAGCGTGCGCGAGGCGCTGTGGGCGGGCCTGACCTACGGCGTCGCCATTACCGTCGGCGCGGCGGCCCTGCGGGCGATGGGGATCCCGCGTCTGGTCGGTCCTGCCCTGCTCATGCTCCTCTTCTTCCTCTGGGACAGGCTCCACGCGGCCTCGCCGACCCGCCGCAGCGATCCGCGCTGGATCTGGGAGACGGTGGCCCTGGCCGGACTCGGCGGCGCGGTCGCGTTCTGGAACCTTCGCCTGGTCGGCTGACCGCCGGGCCGCCGTCTCGAGCCTGCCCGCCCGCTGAGGGCCGCGCCGCCCCGGGCCGCTCAGTTCGATCCGGCCGGCACGTCGTCCAGCCAGGCGAGCACCCGGTCGCGATCGACCGGCCACGATCGCCCATCGACAAGGCGCACGAGCCGGACGTCCTCCACCCGGTCGGTGACGATGGCCCACGCGTCTCCGGCGCCGACCTCGATCCGCAGATTGCGGCCGGGCAGCGTAGCGAGCCGCTCCGGCCGCGGATCGTCGAGCCGGCCGTCGACCGCCCGCCCGGCGGGGTCGCGGACGAGGAGCACGTCGGTTCCCGTCGAGGTCGGCACCTGAACGAGGAGCGATCGACCGTCGGCGGCGAACCCGATCACCTCGAGGCCGTTCTCCGGTCCCGCCCCCGACGGCGACTTGACCACGATGTCGTCGGCCGGATCGTCGTTGATGATCGAGAGGACGATCGACGGTCCGTCGTACGCGATCGTGTCGATCGGGGCGTGCGAGCGGTCGGCGGTGGTCATCTCGAGCAGCCTTCGATCGCGGACCCGGAGCCTGGCGGAGTACGCGAAGCGACCGGCGCAGCCTTCGGTGCAGACGCCGTGACCGACCTGCAACTCAGTGCCGGACCACCAGCCCTCCAGCCGGTCGTACGGGCCGACGACGGGGATCTCGGTTGTCGACCCTGCACCGAGGACGGCCACGACGAACAGGACCTCGAACTCGCCCTCGATCGTCGCGCGGCCGGCACTGGCGGCGAGAGCCAGGCCGTCCGGTCGCCAGGCGGCGTCGCTGGCCAGGACCGGCCAGTCGGGCGGGAGCGCCGCTCGCCCGAGCCCGCTCGAGCCGTCCCAGATCCAGGCATCGGAGCGATCGGGGGCGCCGATCCAGACGAGGACGTCGTCACTCGCGGGACGGGGGAGGAGACGCAGCTCCGGACCGCCGTCGTCGGGGACCGCCGGCGGCCCCAGCTCGATCGCCGGCATCTCGGCGGCGACGCGAAGCCCGCCGCCTTCGGTCGGGACGAGACGCTGGACGTGGACGACCTGGTGAGCCGCCGTCCGCTCGACCCAGCCCGACACGACGCCTGCGATGCCCTCGACATCGGCGCCGGACGGCGCAGGGGTCGGGGTCGGCAGGGGCTCGGCTGTGGGCAACGGCGATGCGGGCAGCGGAACGCCGCCGACGACCCGGAGCATGAGGAGCTGGGCCACGGCATCGTGTTGGGGCACGATCACCGACCGGCCCGTCGCCCGCTCGACGACCGTGAGCCGAGGCTCGCGGTCGGTCGTGACCGCGAGATAGTCGCCGCCCGCGGACCAGGCGAAGTCAGCGATCGGGTCATCGCCGGTGTAGAGGTCCACGGCCCGGCCGTCGAACAGGACGAAGCGGATCCTCTCGGCGGCGCTGATGGCGACCCCGCGGCCGGTTGGGTCGATGACCACCCGGTCGACCGAGGCCACGGTGGCCAAGGTCCGTGGTGGACCGCCGCCGAGGGGCCACACCCGGACAACGCTGCCGCCGCCGACCTCGTCGACGGCCGCATCGACGCCCACGCCGGCCGCCGGGTCGACGTCCTCACCGCCACCGTTCGCCGGGCCGACCTCCGGCATGACCGTCAGACGCGAGATCGTGGCGGCCGCGGGATCGAGGCGGAGGAACCGCCAGCCAGCGTTAACGCCGTCAGCCGCCGGGAGGTGCTGGCGGAGCACAAGCCCACCCGCGGGGTCGAAGCCCTGGATGGCGACGTCCTCGGGGATCGTGAAACGGTTGAACCGACCGGTGGCGGCGTCGACGATGAGGGCCTCCCGGGAGACCTCGTTGCTGCCGATCACGTTCAGGGCCACGAGCCGGCCGTCTGGCGACCAGACGGCGTCGTCGAGAGGGGCCATTGGGGTTCGCGTCGTCCAGATGACGGCACCGGTCGCGATCGAGACCGCCTCGAGCTTCTGGTCGTCCGGGCCGGAGATGACCGCGAGCGCCATCGTTCCGTCCGGATCGACGTTCCACGTCCGGCCGTAGTCGACCTCCGTCCGGCTGGCGACGATGCGGGCCGGCGACCGACCGTCGAGGCGGCGCTCGATCAGGCGCGACGCCTCGGCGTCGAGGATCTCGTAGTAGACGACCGGTCCGACGGGCGCGGCATCCGGGGAGGCGTCGGGGCCCGCTGGCGCGATCCGCAGGGTCGTCGCCGACGTGGCCAGGACGATCCCGACGAGCACGACGGCGATGGCCACCGCCCCGCCGATCCGCATCGTCCGTCCCCGCATCGACCGCACCCCGTCATCATCGCCGCTGTCCGACCATCGCCGCAGTTCGTCGACAGGACGCGACGTGCATCGGCGGTGTGGCGCGTCGCGTGGCGTGGTCGGTGTGGCGCGTCGCGTCGTCGGTGTGGGGCGTCCTGGAGGTTGAAGTCGCCACCCGCCGTCCGGTTTGACGAACGGATCGGGCGATGCTACAAGTCTTAACCCGCCCGATCGTGTTCCGGCAGCCGGCTCGCGCCGTCCCGACGGGTTCGGATCCAGCGAAACGGAGACCACCCACGTGACCTTCCCCGACGTCGAGACCCAGGCGACGAGCGCCGTCAACCAGACCAGGCTGAAGCGGCAGCTGGCGGACCAGGCAATCGCCCAGGCGACGGCGGCCCAGTGGTCCGAGGCGGCCGAGACGAACCGACGACTGCTCGAGCTCGGGCCCGATGCCGAGTCGGAGAACCGCCTCGCGAAGGCGCTCTGGGAGCAGGGCGAGCTCGGTCAGGCGCGCGAGCACTACCAGACGGCCCTCGCGCTGGATCCGACGAACCGAATTGCCGAGCGGAATATCGACCGACTGCGGATCCTCCTCGTCGATGCCGGCGAGAAGACCGTTCCCGCCCAGGAGGGCAGCAAGGCCCCCGTCTCGATCTTCGTCGAGGAGACCGGCAAGACGGGCTTCGCCTTCCTGACCGACCTGCCCCACCCGCGCAAGCTGGCCCAGGTCAACCCCGGCGACGCGGTCGAGCTGACGCCCGAGGGCGGCCGCCTGATTGCATTCAGCAACGGAATGCGGATCGGAACGGTCGAGCCGCGCGTCGCCGCCCGGCTCCTCAAGCTGATGGCCGAGGGCAACAAGTACTCGGCCGGCGTTACCTCGCTCGGCGACAAGGACGTCCGGATCATCATCCGCGAGATCTACCAGGACCCGCGCAATTACGGGAAGGTGTCCTTCCCGACTGCCGCCAAGTCGACCGACCTCCGGCCCTACACCAAGGGCACGCTGGTCCGCGAGGAGATGGATCTCGAGGAGGATCTCGAGGACGACGACGAGGACGACGAGATCGAGGACCTCGATCGGGTCCTGCCGCCGGAGTCCACGACCGACGAGGCCTTCGAGGACGAGCTCGACGAGACAGACGAGAACTAGGCTCGACAGCCCTCGGGCCCGCCCGCGCTCGGTCGGGATCACAGGTTTCTCGTCAGGCTGAACAGCCTGGCCCAATTCCGCCCGCGATAGCCCCGCCGGCCGCCCCCATGAGGCCAGGCGCCGATGTCAACGGAGCCCGCGGTCGGGACCGAAGCTCTGTCTTAGGCACGGACCAGGTGAAGGACCGCGCGGAATCCCGTGGGCCGGCACTCGGCGGCGATTCCTGTTCGCTTACGCGGGAAACCTGCGCCTTCCGCGGCCCAAACGAGCACGACCGGCCCTCCCTCTCCCCGCTGACGAGCGCTCCGCGTTAGGCTGTCCCGATGGCCGGTCGCGCATCCCTCGTCCGAGCGGAGCCCGGGTTCTCGCTGCCCTTCTTCGACCGCCTCGCTCCGCCGCCACCGCCGGGGCTCGTCTCCGCCCGGATCGAGGCCCACACAAAGCCCGGTGACGTCGTCCTCGACCTCGCCGGCCGTGGCGGGTGGGTCGGCCG
>JACDAH010000123.1 GCA_013695505.1 Chloroflexota bacterium
GCGGAGATCATCGGCCTGGTGTCGCACGTCGACGAGGCTCTGTTCGAGCATCGTCGGTTGACTGAGGATCTCGGTCAACATGTCCTCGTTCATGGGAGCCGCGTACCCACGGCCAGTCCGAGCGAACGGGCGACGGCACCCAACTCGGTCTGGGTCGCGAGATGCCCTCTGGAACCCACCGCCGTGGTGCTCATCGCCGCCATCAGATTGGCCAGTTCTGCGCTCTCCGCGTCCGGCCAGCCTTGCGTATGGCCGTACGCAAAGGCTCCGGCGAAGCAGTCCCCGGCTCCGGTCGCGTCGACCGCCACGACCTGATGACCCGAGATCTCGATGGGGTCGCTCTCAGGCCGGGCGAGGATGCATCCGGCGGCCCCCCTGGTCACGAGGATCGTGGCCGGACCGGCGGCACGAAGCGCATCGAGTGAACCGGCGACATCCGTTCCGAAGTGTCGAGCCCCGCTCAAGTTGACGAACAGCACATCGGCCTCCGCGAGGAGTTCGGCGAGGCATGCGATCTCGAGTCCGAACGCTTCGAGGTCCAGGGCCGTCGTGATGCCACGCCGGCGGGCCTCGCGAAGCACGTCGAGCGCGGGCGCTCCCTCGCTTGCGACGACATGCAGGAATCGAAGTCCGTCGAGGGCGCTCGGTTCAAGGCACTCGTAAACTCGGCCAGGCTCTGGGATGGGAAACTCCAGGAGCGCCGTGTCCCCGTGGGGGCCGACCAGCGCGATCGTATGAAAAGTGGGTGCGTCGACGCCCTGGATCCAGCGGGTATCGACGCCGCGCCGGGCCAGATCCGCGAGCGACGCCCTGCCGCGATCGTCGTGCCCGATCGTTCCCGCCGCGCCCGCTCGAGCGCCCAGTGCCGCAAAGGCGGAGGCGGCGTTTGCCGCCATCCCGCCCGGGTATTCACCGATCGGTTCGAGACGGACCTTTTCGCCAGCCGATGGCAGGTGCGCGACGCGAACGGCTACCTCGACACTGATCGTCCCGAGCGCGAGATACTCGGGACCATCGGTCGACGAGCTTGCGGCCGACATCTCGCTAACCGGAGTGGATCGCGCTCTCATAGATCTGGGCGTCAAGGATACGGGCATGGGTCAGGTCCCCAGTGTTGTAATACGACCCGCCCAGGCGATTCGCCAGGTGGTACGCAAGGTATTGCGAGGGCAGGGCATAGGTCAGCGGCGCGAGGTCCGGCGGGACAGGGGGCATCGCGTAGACCACGTCCGCCGTCGCGCTGAAGGCTCCGGCGGCCTCCTCGGCGGTGACGACAGCCAGATGGACGCCGAGTTCGTGAAGCCGACGCGCGATCTCCGCATCGCGGGCCAGACCTCGATCCGGCGGCGCGAACAGGATGACGCGGAAGCGCTCGTCGATGATCGAAAACTCGTCGTGAGCGTACTCCTCCGTCTCCTGTGAGATCGTCATCAGCTGCGGGATCTCGAAGAACTTCCGGGCCGTGAACCTCGCGGTGGCGAGTTGGGAACCCGAACCGAGGACCAGGATCGGACTGGTCCGGCTGAACGCCTTCTCGTGCTCATCTGCAGCCGGGCGCACCACGTCCAGGGCCGCTGTCACATCGTCGCCGAGGCGGTCGATCTCGGCATGGAGGGCGTCGGTCGCCGACGCGTTGCTCCCCAGCGCGGCGGCGAGTTCCAGGTGCGCCACGAGAGCAACGGCGTACGACGTCGTGCCGGGCACGAATCCGAGCTTGGGAAAGTCGAGGATCATCGTCCCGTCGGACGGCTCGCAGGCGAGCGGCGATTCGGCGTTACCGGTCAAGACCAGCGTCCGCAGGTTGCGGTTCCTGGCCACACGAACGCTCTCCACGACACGACGGACGGTGCCCGACTGCGAAAGCGCGACCACGAGGGATCCGGCCGGGGCGGTTTCCACGACGTGGTAGGAGAAGGTCATCGCCGGCACGGCCTCGACCGCCAGGCCGGTCAGGCGCTCCCAGGTCAAACGCGTTGCGATCCCGGCGTCGAGACTGTCGCCGCAGCCCACGAGGTAGATCCTGGGCAGATCCCCTTCGACCGAGGCCGCAACCCGCCTGGCCTCGGCGCGTAACCCACTCGTGCCCTTGCGCAGGACGTCGGCCTGGCGCTCGATGTCCAGCCGGAGGAGTTCCAGAT
>JACDAH010000218.1 GCA_013695505.1 Chloroflexota bacterium
ACGGCGAGTGGGCGGGCGTCCCGATTGGCGGCCTCGGCACCGGAAGCATCGGGCGAACGTTCCGTGGCGACTTCGCGCGCTGGCACCTCGAGGTCGGCAAGCACCGGTTCGCGCCGTCGGGGGTCGACGGGTTCGCGATCCATGTTGGATCGGCCGGCGCCGAGCCCGCCCGGACGACGTTCCTGTCCGCCCTCCGCCCCGGCCTGCTGCCGGACGCGATCGATGAGTTGCCCCCGGGCCGCGGGACCTATCACGGCCTGTTCCCGCGCGCGTGGCAGGCGTTCGAACCCGAGGATCTGGGGATCCGCGTGACCGGCGAGCAGCTGACCCCTGTGATCGCCCGTGATCTCGAGGCGAGCGCGCTGCCGCTTGGAGTCTACGATTGGTGGGTCGAGAACCCGTCGGCTATTGCCCGGACTGTCGGAATCCTGCTGACCTGGGAGGATCCTGCGGCGAGCCAGGGCATCGCGACGAGCGGATCACGGCACACCGAGGTCCGGACAGACGCCGGCAGTGGGATCGTCCTCCATTCGGCCACTGATCTGCCGACGGGCCTGCGGGGGACGTTCGCGATCGCGGCGCGGGCCGAGCCAGGGGTCGAGATCACGATGCGTTCCGGGCTCGACGGAGCGGGGCTCGCCGATTCCTGGACGGCGTTCGCGCGCGACGGCCGTCTCGACGGCGGGATCGGGGGCGCATCCGTGCCGCCCGACGGCCCGCTCGCTGTCGCCCTTGCGGTAACGGTGGAGCTCGCGCCGGGCGAGCGGCGCCGGGTCCGCTTCGCCCTGGCATGGGATCTTCCGATGGTCGAGTTCGGTGCGGGGCGGCGCTGGTGGAAGCGCTACACGCGGGCGTGGGGCACAACCGGCACGCGGGCCTGGGACCTTGCGACCCACGCACTGGAGCAGGCCGACCGCTGGCGCGCGGCGATCGTAGCGTGGCAGGCGCCGGCGCTCGACGACCCGGAGCGGCCGGCTTGGTACAAGGCGGCCCTCTTCAACGAGCTGTACTTCCTGGTCGACGGCGGCACGTTCTGGGAGGGTGGCGAGGTCGGCGGCCCGCCGTCCGAGCCCGACGACCCCGGTCGGTTCGCGCTCGTCGAGTGCCTCGACTACCCGTTCTACGATACGGTCGACGTCGACTTCTACGCCTCGTTCGCCGTTCTGGAGCTGTTCCCCGAGCTGGAGGCGCGCGGGATCCGCGACCTGCTCGCGGTCGTGCCGGTCGGCGATCCGGCGATCGTCACGATCGAGGCGACCGGGCAGCCTGCGGTCCGCAAAGCGCCGTGGGCCGTTCCTCATGACGTGGGCGGCCCGGCCGACGACCCCTTCTACCGGCCGAACTGGTACCGCTACCAGGATGTCAACGTCTGGCTCGACCTCGGGCCAAAGCTCGTGCTCCAGGTCTGGCGCGACGTCCTCCTCGGAGGCGACGACGACCTGGTCCGCGAGGCCCTGCCCACCCTCGAGCGGGTGATGGCGGGGATCGAAGCTGCCGACCTCGACGGTGATGGCCTGCCCGAACACGGCGGGATCCCCGACCAGACGTATGACACCTGGCCGATGACCGGTCCGAGCGCGTACGGTGGGAGCCTGTACCTCGCGGCGTTGGCGGCCATGGAGGCGATGCACCTCCGCGTTGGAGACGGGGAGTCGACAATCCGGGAGGCCGACCTGAGGTCGCGGGCGACGGCGGCCTTCGAGCGCCGACTCTGGCGTGGAACCCACTACGCCTACGACGACGGCGCCGCGATCAGCAGCGAGAGCGTCATGGCCGACCAGCTCGCCGGCCAGTGGTATGCCGACGTGACGGGCCTCGGCGACCTCGTGGCGCCCGAGCGGACCGTCGCCGCCCTCCGGACGATCCACGAACTCAACGTTGTGGCCTTCGGCGACGGGCTGATGGGCGCGGTCAACGGGATGCGGCTCGACGGGACGGTCGATGCGTCGTCCGAACAGTCGGCCGAGGTGTGGGTCGGGACGACATATGCCGTGGCCGCCTTCATGATCGGCCGCGGCCTGGTGGACGAGGGCTGGGAAACGGCGCGCGGCGCGGCCGCAGTCACCTATGAGCGCGGGCTGTGGTTCCGGACGCCGGAGGCGTACGACCGTCGCGGCAACTTCCGGGCGAGCCTGTATCTCCGCCCCCTGGCGATCTGGGCGATCGAGGAAGCCCTTCGGCGCTCGCGTCCAGCCATGGGCGACTGAGCGCCGCCGTTCACGATCCGGGCTCCGGCGAGCTGATCGCGAGCGCGACTGCTTCGGTCATCGAGAGCCGCCGGCCGGTCGCCATCGCATCTTCAAGGGAAGCTGCTCCGGCAGCCCCGCGGAGCCTCCCCAGCCACTCGTCGTGCTCGTCCTGCTCGACCGCCGTCATCGGGCTGTTGACCGTTTCACGCAACGCACTCGCCGCCCCGAGCAGCCGCGCCGCACGATCGACCGCCCCACGAGCGACCAGCGCGAACGCGATGCTCTCGAGCTGATGGGCGACCGCGCCGCGATTGCCGGAGCGCACCCAGCCGCCGATCGAGACGCGGTACAGGGCGAGCGCCTCATCGAGCGCGCCGGACCGCCGGACCAGGTGGGCGAGCTCGCTCCGGGCCGCCTCCGCGAGGCGCTCGTCACCGACCTCGGCGAACCGCTCGACGGCCTCGTGCAGCAGGATCCGTGCCTCCTCGTACTGGCCGGAACGGGCGAGCAGGGTCCCCCGGCTCAGCGACGTGAGCGCAATGACATGCGGGTTGCCCGACCGTTGGGCCGCGGCGACCCCGACCGAGAGCAGCCGCTCGATCGCGGCAGCGTCGCCTGCGTTCATGCTGATCGCGATGCCCGACGCGGCGAACGCGATCGAGAAGTCGTCCCCCGTCCGGGTGGCAAGGCGCACGACGTCGTCCAGCCGGCCGTGGATCCCGTCGCGCGCGCCCGTGAAGATCGTGGTCGTGGCCTTGCTGAGCATCGCCGGGATCAGGGCGTCGGGCCGGTCGACGCTCATGGCCAGATCCAGCGCCTCGCCGGCCCAGGCGGCTGCAGCGTCGGCCCGACCTGACAGCGACCATTTCAACGCGGCCTTGCCCAGGAGGCGCGCGGCGAGCGCCCGCTGGTCGACGGTCGCCTCCGGCGGGCCGGCGACCATCCGCCGCGCCGCGCCCACGGCGGCCACGAGCCGGGCCTCGTTGTCCGGCGACGGCTGGCGCGCAACCCAGTAGTCGAGGAGGGCGGCGCCCATCCGGATCGCGGTCTCCGACTCGGATTCAAGACCCCACTCGAGCGCGGCGCCGAGGTTCTCGATCTCCGCGTCGAGCCGGTCGAGCCAGTCGACCATCGACGGGCCGCGGAGCTCCGGCGAGGCCGCCTCAGCCATCGCCGCGAAGAAGTGGAGGTGCCGGGCG
>JACDAH010000128.1 GCA_013695505.1 Chloroflexota bacterium
GACCGAGACCCCGGCCCCCACTCGCCACCAGGCTGCCGCGCCCCGCAACCTCGACGACGCGATCGCCTACTTCGAGGGCGAATTCGTCGCGCTGCGCGACGCCAAGGTCAGCATCATGACCCACGCGTTCATGTATGGGACAGCGACGTTCGAGGGCATCCGCGCCTACTGGAACGCAGATCAGGGCAAGCTCTACGGTCTCAAGATCCGCGAGCACGTCGAACGGATCCGGCAGTCGTGCCGGATCCTGCTGATGGAGAACGTGCCATCGGTCGACGAGTTGACCAGGCTGATCGTCGAGACCGTTCGGCGCAACCACTTCCGCGAGGACGCCTATATCCGGCCGTCCTTCTACAAGTCGACGAAGGCGATCGGCGTCCGCCTCCACCACCTCGAGAACGAGCTCTACATCATCGCGATCCCGTTCGGGAACTACGTCGACACGGAGTCCGGGATCCGGGTGATGACCTCGACGTGGCGGCGGAACGCGGACGAGGCCCTGCCGGCCCGCGGCAAGATCGTGGGCGGCTACGTCAACATGGCCTTCCAGAAATCCGAGGCCGAGATGAACGGCTACGACGAGGCGATCGTCCTCACGGCGGGCGGCCACGTCAACGAGGCGTCCGCGGCGAACGTGTTCGTCGTCCGGGACGGGGTGGCCCTCACCCCGCCGGTCAACGACGACCTGCTCGAAGGCGTGACCCGCAAGGCGATGATGGAGCTCCTCGCGAACGAGAAGGTCCCGGTCCTCGAACGCTCGATCGATCGCTCCGAGCTGTACGTCGCCGACGAGATGTTCCTGTGCGGGACGGGCGTCCAGATCTCACCCGTGACCGAGATCGATCACCGACCGATCGGCTCCGGCCAGGTCGGCCCGATCACGTCGCTGGTCAAGGAGCGCTACTTCGACGCCGTGCGCGGCAAGCTCCCGCAGTACCAGCACTGGCTCACGGAGATCCCGGCCGACTGAGGGCTCGTGGGTCTCGCTGGGCCGTCAGTTCGCGGGTGGCGGCGTGCGGTTCGGCGTCTGCGTACCGGTCGTGATGATCACGTCGACCGAGATCCGCGGATCGGTCTTGAGCTGAACCTTCACCTTGAATGTCGACTCGAGGAACGTGACCGTCTCGGTGAGGCGCGTCTCCGCTCCGTTGTACACGACGATGCGGGTCGCCGACGCTCCCGTCACGTCGGGCCGGGTCGTCGGCGCCGACGCCGTCAGGCCGTAGTACTCGAGATAGGCCGCCAGCGACGACGCCTGGCCGTCGCGGCCGCTGCCGTTCAGGACCCAGATCGAGCCGTGCTCCTGGCCGAGGGCGGCCCGCGTGTCCTCGAGCTGGGGATCGACCTTGAACGCATTCGCGACAGCGCTCCGGATCAGGTCGGCGTTCGGCAGGTACTTGTACACCGGCGCACCGGGGCCGGTCTGGGTGCCATAGCGCGGGAACGAGAACACGTACGAGCGGATGTTCTTCGTGTCGACACCGCCGGCAAGGCCGGCGAGCTTCGCGAGCTCTGATTGAGGGATATCGGTCTTGACCGTCGCCTTGAACGCCGCGAGCAGCTCCGGGATCCGCGGCACGAGGTTGGCGATGTTCGCCTGCTCGCGGAGCGACGTCAGGACGCGCTGCTGGCGGTAGCCGCGATCGAAGTCGTCCGAGCCGTGGCGCGATCGAGCGTAGACGAGTGCCTGAGCCCCCGTCATGTGCTGGATCCCGGCGGGGATGTAGACCCGTGACAGGCGCCCCGTGTCGCTCGGATACTTCTCGTCGAGGACCGGGACCTGGACGTTGATCGTCACCCCGCCGACCGCGTCGACGACCTTCTTGAACCCGGCGAAGTTGACCTCCACGAAGTACTTGATGTCGAGCTGGTAGAGATAGCCGAGGACCGACTTGAGCGCGTTGTAGCCGCGCGTCCGGCTGGTGCCCGCGACGAGGTCGGCCCGGTTCCGCGTCTGGGTGAAGAGCGAGTTGATCTTGTTCGGGTAAACCCCACCGAAGTTCGCGTAGGCGTTGCGCAGCGGGCCCGGCGGCAGGGCCAGGTCGCTCGAGTCGCGCGGCAGGCTGAACATCGCGACCTGCTTGGTGACCGGGTCAATCGAGACGACGATCAGGGTGTCGGTGTTGTATGTGCCGTCGCCCGGGCGCTGGTCGGAGCCGATCAGGAGGATGTTCAGCCGCTCGGTGCCGTTCCAGGGCGGGATCGTGGCATTCGGCAGGGCCGAACTCTGGACCGGCGGCTCGTACAACGACGGCGACGGAGTATCGAGCGGTTCGTCTGTCGGCTCCTGTGAGCCGTCTGGGCTGGGTGACGCGGTCGCGTCGCAGTCGGCGGTGTCCGCCCGGTCGTTGGAGATGAAGACGCACGGGTCGTCGAGGGCGCCCATTGCGAGAAGGTCGTAGCGGGCGACCACCACGTGCCCGCCCGACATCACGAGGATGACCGCGAGGAGACCCGCGACCGAGATCGCGTTGAAGGCGAGCCTGGGGCGGCCCAGTCGCCCGCCGCCGCTCATTGCCTGGGCGTTGAGGAAGACCGTCACGCGGTAGGCGTCGACGATTGCAACCAGCCGGTAGACGAGAAGGACGAGGTTGAGGACGAACACGCCCGGCAGGACCGGCGGCGCGAGGGCGAACTCGATCAGGCGGGGCGGGTCCATCCGGAGGACGATGCCGGCGGCAAGCGCCCCGATCAGGATCGGCGGCGCCGCGAACCCGAGGGCGCGCTGGTACGCCCCGGCATACGCGTGGCCGAGACCCGGAAAGAGAAGGGAGAGAACGGCTGCGACGAATGGCGATCTCGCCCGCGGTCTCGGCTCCGGCGCTCGCTGCATCGCAGGGTAGGATACTCGGACACCGTTCGCCGTCGTCGACCGCTGCCCCGCGCCGGTTCCAGCTCCGATCGACCGCGGATCCGACTCCAGCCGAGGCCCGATGTTCCGACCCGTCAGCGCGAAACCCGACTTCGTCGCCCAGGAGCACGAGCTCCTGACCGAGTGGCGAGAGCGTCGGATGTTCGAGCGCCTCCGCGCCCGGAACGCGGGTGGCCCGCGCTGGAGCTTCCTCGATGGGCCGATCACGGCCAACAACCCGATGGGCGTCCACCACGCGTGGGGCCGGGCGTACAAGGACCTCTACCAGCGCTTCCACGCGATGCTCGGCGAGGATCAGCGCTACCAGAATGGCTTCGACTGCCAGGGGCTGTGGGTCGAGGTCAACGTCGAGCGCGACCTGGGGTTCACGAACAAGCGCGACATCGAGGACTTCGGCATCGCCGAGTTCGTGTCGCTTTGCAAGCAGCGCGTCCTGACCTTCGCTGCCCGCCAGACCGAGCAGTCGATCCGGCTCGGGATGTGGATGGACTGGAACGACCCCGACGAGCTCCGCCGGCTGCGCGACCTCCTCGCCACCGACCCGGCTTCGACCACCACGATCCAGGGCCCCGACGGGCCAGTTACCGATACCGTCGAAATGCTCGTCGGGCGGCTCGGGATGCCCGATGTCGGCGGCAGCTACTTCACGTTCAGCAATGAGAACAACGACCTGATCTGGGGTTTCCTCAAGGAGGTCCACGCGCGGGGCTGGCTGTACAAGGGCCACGACACGATGCCGTGGTGCGCTCGCTGCGGGACCGGCATCTCCCAGGCGGAGATGAACGAGGGGTACGCCGACCGCGACGACCCGGGCCTGACCGTCCGATTCCCGCTCGTCGATCGGCCCGGCGAGGGCCTCCTCGTCTGGACGACGACGCCGTGGACCCTGACCTCGAACGTGGCCGCGGCGGTGGGCGCGGAGCTGCGCTACGTCAAGGTCCGCCAGGGTGAGGATCTCCACTGGCTCGCCAAGGGCACCCTCAAACAGGCCCTCGAAGGCCAATTCGAGGTCGTCGAGGAGCTGACCGGGAGCGACCTGGTCGGATGGCGCTACGAAGGCCCCTTCGACGAGCTGCCGGCGGTCCGCGCAGCCTTTGCCGCCGGCGCTTCGCCGATCGCGGCCGACGCGCCATACGAGCACCGCGTCGTCGCCTGGGACGAGGTCGGCGAGGACGAGGGGACCGGGATCGTCCACATCGCGCCCGGCTGCGGCGCCGAGGACCACGCCCTCGGCAAGAAGCTCGGCCTGCCGATGATCGCGCCCCTCGATGACAGCGGGATCGTGATCGACGGGTTCGGCTCGCTGACCGGCCGCGACGTCCGCGACGTGACCGATCCGATCGTGGAGCACCTGAAGCGCGAGGACCGGTTCTACCGCCTCGAGACCATCACCCACCGCTACCCACACTGCTGGCGCTGCCAGACGCCGCTCGTCTTCCGCCTGGTCGACGAGTGGTACATCTCCATGGGCCCGGTCTATGCCAAGCCGCGGTCGGAGGTGACGGCCGCCGAGGTCGATGCCAGCCTGCGCTACCAGATCATGGAGGTCGTCGACCAGATCCGGTGGATCCCGGGCTTCGGCTACGAGCGTGAGCTCGACTGGCTGATCAACATGCACGACTGGATGATCAGCAAGAAGCGCTACTGGGGGCTGGCGCTGCCGATCTACGACTGCAAGGCGTGCGGCACGTTCGACGTGGTCGGCGGCCGCGATGAGCTGGAACAGCGCGCGGTCGCGGGCTGGGAGCGGTTCGACGGCCACACGCCGCACCGGCCGTTCATCGACGAGGTCACGATCGCGTGCCCGTCGTGCGGCGAGCCGGTCGAGCGGATCCGCGACGTCGGCAACCCCTGGCTCGACGCCGGGATCGTGCCGTTCTCGACGCTCCACCACCGCGAGGACCCGGAATATTGGCGGCAGTGGTTCCCGGCCGACTTCATCACCGAGAGCTTCCCCGGCCAGTTCCGCAACTGGTTCTACTCGATGCTGGCGATGTCGACGGTCCTCCGGCGCGAGCCGCCGTTCAAGACGATCTTCGGCTACGCCCTCGTCTTCGGCGAGGACGACAGGCCGATGCACAAGAGCTCGGGCAACGCGATCGACTTCGACGAGGCGGCCGAGCGGATGGGCGTCGACGTCATGCGCTGGATGTTCGCCAAGGCCCGGCCCGAGGAGAACATCCTCTTCGGCTGGCACGCCGCCGACGAAGCCCGCCGCGAGCTGCTCGTCCTCTGGAACGTGTATTCCTTCTTCGTGACCTACGCTCGATTGGCTGAGTGGACGCCGCATGGCGAAGCCCCCACCGCCGGAACGGGCACCGTCCTGGACCGCTGGATCCGGTCACGGGCCGCGGCGACGGCTGCGGTCGTCGGCGATCGCCTGGCCGATACGGACGCCGTGGCGGCCGCACGGGCGATCTCGACCTACATGGACGACCTTTCGACCTGGTACCTCCGCCTGTCGCGGCGGCGGTTCTCGCGGAACGAGGACGCGGCTGACCGCGATGCCGCCTTCCAGACCCTCCACGCCGCCCTCCTTGCCCTGACCCGGTTCGCGGCGCCGATCCTGCCGTTCCTGACCGACACGATCTACGGCAACCTGGCGGCCGACGTCGAGGGCGCCGCCGATTCGGTCCACCTGACCTCCTGGCCGGCCGACGAGACGGCGCCCGCCCGCGACGAGCCGCTCGAGCGGACGATGGCCCTTGCCCGCTCCGCGGTGGAGCTGGCGCGGACGCTCCGCGGA
>JACDAH010000244.1 GCA_013695505.1 Chloroflexota bacterium
CGCCCGGATCGCGACGCTCGACTGGCGCCCGCCGGCATCGGCGCCGGCCGCCGCCTCCCCGCCCCGCCGCGTGTCGGACGATCGGATCCCGGCCAGAATCTCGCCGAGGCGCTCGAGGCTCGCGACCGTTCCGGCCGCCACGAAGTCGTCGACGTACGGCATCGCCGCTCGCATCCCGCCCGCGAGCGGCTCGTAGCCGGGCGTCCCGGCGAGCGGGTTGAGCCAGACGAGCCGGTGGCAGTTCCGGCGAAGGCGGGCAGTCTCGGTCGCGACGAGCGCCGGGTCGCCACGATCCCAGCCGTCCGAGACGACGATCACGACGCCGGAGGTCCGGAGCGTGCGCCGCGCCCAATGGAGGTTGAAGTCCCGGAACGATTCGCCGATCCGTGTCCCGCCGGCCCAGTCGTTGACGCTCTCGGCGACCTTGGCCAGCGCCCGATCGCGGTCCCGGTCGCGAAGCAGCCGGGTCACTCGGGTGAGCCGCGTCCCGAACACGAACGACTCGGTCTTGACCGACGAGGCGGCCGACAGGGCCTGGACGAAGCGGAGCAGGAGGCGCGAATGACGCTCCATGGAGCCCGAGATATCGCAGAGGACGACGATCTGGCGGGGTCGCTTCGTCGGGCGCCGCCAGACCCACTCGGTGAACTGACCGCCAGTCGCGAGGTTGCGCCGGAGCATCGTCCGCGGCGCCAGGAGGCGGCCGTGGTGATGGAGCTCGTAACGCCGGGTCCGGCGCATCTCGAGACGCGGCTCGAGGAGGTCGACGAGTCGCTCGGCGTCGCGCAGCTCGGCGCCGGTCATCCGGTCGAAGTCGCGATGGCGCAGGAGCTCGCTCGAGGAGTACGCCGTCGGCGCCGCGATGATCCCGTCGATCTCGGCGTCGTCGGCATCGTCGGCGCTGATGGGCATCGGGATGCCGTCGATGGAGTCGCTGTCGTCGCCGATCGTGCCGTCCTCGCCGGCCGGGCTCCCGGCGCCCTCGGCCGCATCGGTGTCCTCGTCGCCGGCCAGGGTCAGCGGGCCGTCCGTCGGTGGGCGCTTCCGGCTGCGGCGCCGCCACCAGCGGGCGAAGACCTTGTCGTAGATCTCGCGATCGTCGCGGCGCCGGATGAACACGGCCTGGCCGGTCGCGTGGACGGTGTCGCGCTCGCCGACATCGACGAGGGTCAGGGCGCGGGCGAAGTCGACGGCGGCGCCGAGATCGGTCTGAATGCCGGCCGCCCGAAGCGCCCGTCCGAACCCGACGGACTCGGCGAGGAGTCGGCGGCCGTCGACCTCGGGACCCCACGGGGCGCGGACGATCGCCGGATCGTTCGGGTCACGCGGGGCGGTCATCGGGATCCTCCGGCTGATGGGTCAGGCGGAGGGCCCGAGCTCGCGCCTAGCCATCCGGCGCGCGGTCATGCGCTCGCTTCGGCGAGATACGTCCGGGCGGTCGCGCCGCGGATCCGTCGGATGTCCTCCTCGTACTTGAGGACGACGCCGAGCGTCTCATCGACGACCTCGCCGGTGAGCTCGCGCGACCCGAGGCTCAGGAGTGCCGCGGCCCAGTCGAGCGTCTCGGCGATCCCCGGCACCTTCGTCAGGTCGGCCTCCCGAAGCCGATGGACGAAGCCGACGACCTCCCGGGCGAGCCGCTCGGGCGCCTCCGGCACGCGGGCGATGACGATCTCGAATTCCTTCTGGGCCGTCGGGTAGTCGATCCAGTGGTACAGGCAGCGCCGCTTCAGCGCGTCGTGGACCTCGCGGGTCCGGTTCGAGGTGAGGATCACCCGCGGCGGTCGATCCGCCTTGATCGTCCCGATCTCCGGCACGGTCACCTGGAAGTCCGACAGGATCTCGAGCAGGTACGCCTCGAACTCCTCGTCTGCCCGGTCGATCTCGTCGATCAGGAGCACCGGCGGCTCGCCGTCCTCGCCGGCCTCGAGCGCCTGGAGGAGCGGCCGACGGATCAGGAAGTCCGGCCCGAAGATGTCGTGAGCGTTGGCCGTCGAGGCCTCGCCGCGCGCCTCGAGCAGCCGGATCTCGAGCATCTGGCGCGGGTAGTTCCATTCGTAGACAGCGGCGTTGACGTCGAGGCCCTCGTAGCACTGGAGCCGGATCAGCTTCGTCCCGAGGCTGGCCGCAAGAACCTTCGCCAACTCGGTCTTGCCGACGCCGGCCTCGCCCTCGAGCAGCAGCGGCCGGCCGAGCCGGAGGCCGAGGAAGACGGCGGTGGCGAGCGAGCGGTCGCAGACGTAGTCCCGTTCGCGGAACGAGTCGATGATCGACTCGATCGACTCGAGGACGGCGGGCGGCGCAGACACACCGCTCGGCACGGGCTCGGCAGTCTCGGACATGGCGGCGATCCTACACTGCGACTCGGCGCACTGCCCGGCGACGTCGGGTTGGGGCACTGGGGCGACGGAACGGCCGGCGGAGCCCCAGACCGCGATGCGACCGCGCTCTCGGGGCGTTCGATCGGATGCGCCTCGGGCGGCTTGCGCCAGCTCGAACGACTCGTCGGCGGCGAGTGCTCGGCGAC
>JACDAH010000254.1 GCA_013695505.1 Chloroflexota bacterium
CGGCGCCTCAGACCGACGCGCGCCCGGCCGACGGGTCGGTCGCCGAATGCGAGGGGCTCGTCATCCGAGAACGGCTCGTCCGAGAACTCCTCGTCCGCGTCCATGTCGGGAGTGTAGGCGGCCCGTACTTGCCCGCCGTCCGGGCTCCCGCCCAGGGGCGACATGGCACAATTCCGCGGATGACCAGCCAGACCGTCGCCTCATTCGGAGCGTGGGCGTCGCCCGTTTCGATCGAGCTCCTCACCAGAGGCGCGCTGACCTTCGGCGAGATCGGCGCCGCCGGCCGCGTGCGATGGTGGCTCGAGGGCCGAGCCGAGGAGGGCGGCCGCCAGGTGCTCGTCCGGCGCGAGCCCGACGGCTCGATGACCCGCCTCACTCCCGAAGGCTTCAACGCGCGCTGCCGGGTCCACGAGTACGGCGGCGGGGCCTATGTGATCGACGGCGACCTCGTCGTCGTCAGTGAGTTCGCCACCGGTCGTCTGCACCGGGTATCGAGCCCGGGCGTCCTCGAGCCGCTGACGCCGGCGGGACGGGCCTGGCGGTTCGCCGACCTGAGCCTCGACCGGGCTCGGAACCGGATCCTCGCGATCCGGGAGGACCACGAGCCGGACACCCTGGCCCGGCACGGGGAGGCCAAGAATGCGGTGGTCGCGATCGACCTCGGCGACGGCTCGGTGACCGTTCTGGCCGACGGCGCGGATTTCTTCTCGTCGCCGCGACTCTCGCCCGACGGGACGCGTCTCGCCTGGCTGCGCTGGAACCATCCGAACCTGCCGTGGGACGGGACCGAGCTGCTCCTTGCCGACCTCGACGCGGCCGGCGCCCCGAGCCGTGCGCGGGTCGTCGCTGGCAGTGGGTCGGACTGGGTCGCCCAGCCGCGGTGGTCCCCGGCCGGGGTCCTCCACTTCGTCGCAGAGCCCGACGGCTGGATGAACCTGTTCCGCGTGGGGGCGGCCGACCGGGTGGAACGAGCCAGCGTCCCGCTCGAGGCCGAGTTCGCATTTCCCGACTGGGTCTTCGCCCTCGCCAACTACGCGTTCACCGACGACGGCACGATCATCGCCGTCGGGCGGAGCCGCGGGCAGGACCGGCTGTACCGGATCACCGGCGACGGTGCCGCCTCGCCGCTCCACCTGCCGTTCACCGAGATCGGCTACGTCGCGACCGACGGCGGCGCGGCCGTCGTCCGGGCCGCGGCGCCCGATCGGCCGTGGGCGATCGTCGAGCTCGACCTCGCGACCACCGGCGTCACCATCCTTCAACGCTCGACCGCCCTGGAGGTCGATCCGGCGGCGACATCGCTCGGCGAGCCGATCGAGTTCCCGACGGCCGGCGACCGGACCGCGTTCGGGATCCTCTACCGCCCGGTGAGTCGCGAGTTCAGCGGCCCGGCCGGTGCGCGTCCGCCCCTGATCGTGACCAGCCATGGCGGCCCCACTGCCGAGGCGTCCACCGCCTTCGCGGTGCTCACGCAGCTCTTCGCGAGCCGCGGCTTTGCCGTGCTCGATGTCGACTACGGCGGCTCGACCGGCTACGGCAAGGACTACCGCAAGCGCCTTGAGGGGGAGTGGGGCGTCGTCGACCTCGCCGACTGCGTCGCGGGGGCGCAGTGGCTGGCCGGGCAGGGGATCGTCGACGGCGGGCAGCTTGCGATCCGTGGCGGCAGCGCCAGCGGTTACACGACGCTCTGCGCCGTGACGTTCAGCGACGCGTTCTCGGCCGGGACCAGCTACTTCGGGATCGGCGACCTCGAGACGTTCATGAAGGAGACCCACAAGTTCGAGTCGCGCTATCTCGACCGACTCATCGGCCCCTACCCGGAGCGCAAGGATCTCTACCACGACCGCTCGCCGCTGAACTTCGCCGAGCAGATCTCGTGCCCGGTTCTGATCCTGCAAGGCGCTGAGGACCGGATCGTCCCGCCGGCCCAGGCTGAGCAGATCGTCGACGCGCTGTGGGAACGCCACCTGCCCCACGCCTACGTCCTCTTCCCGGGCGAGGACCACGGGTTCCGGAGCGCGGCCAACATCATCGCGTCGTTCGAGGCGGAGCTGTCGTTCTACGGCCAGGTCTTCGGCTTCGAGCCGGCCGACCCGATCGATCCGATCGAGGTCAAGTTCCTCGACGCGCCGGGGGACTGACCAGCTGGACCGCGGGGATCGTCGGACCGACGGACATCGGCACGGCGGCGCGCCTCAGGACGATCCGACCGGGTGCCGCCGCGTCGGTCTTCGTCAGGCGCCGGCGGACGGATCCGCCGCGATCCGGGCCAGAATGGCCATCCCTCGGGCCACATCGCCGAAGCTCGTCGTCAGCGGCGACAGCCCGAGCCGGATCGAATCCGGCGCCCGGAAATCCGGCACCACACCGGCCGCAATCATCTGCCGCGTCAGCTCGCGGGCATCGGATCGGCAGACCGAGACGTGCGATCCGCGGCGGGCCGCCTCGCGGGGGCTGCCAAGCGCGAAGCCGAGGGGCGCGAGCCACGCGTCGTGG
This sequence comes from Chloroflexota bacterium, assembly GCA_013695505.1. GTDB lineage: Bacteria > Chloroflexota > Limnocylindria > Limnocylindrales > CSP1-4 > CF-46. The sequence goes on from JACDAH010000254.1 coordinate 2,497, forward strand.
AGGGCGATCGCGTACTCCGTCAGCGCGATGCCCTTGGCCCGGATCGCGTCGATCCCGGCCTCGACCGAGACTCGGATGCCCTCCTCGGCCGCGGCCAGTCCGAGAACGCCCGGCGTGCCGGTCAGCCAGCCGCCGATGCCCGGCATCGGCTGGAAGCCCTGGCCCATCTCGAACTGGCCGGACTGGCCGAACCAGCCCTGGATCGGGTTGCGCAGCTCCGCCTGGAGATCCGAGCGGATGAAGAGGTACGCGGGCGCGCCCGGTCCGCCATTGAGGTACTTGTAGGTGCAGCCGACCGCCAGATCGACGCCGTGCTCCGTCAGCCCGACCGGCACGGAGCCCGCGGAATGGGACAGGTCCCACAACATGAGCGAGCCGGCATCGTGGGCGAGGGCCGTGATGGCCGGTAGGTCGGCGATCGCGGCGGAGCGATAGTTGACGTGGCTCAGGGTCACAAGCGCGACGTCGCCGGAATGAGCGGCGAGGACGGCGGCGACATCGTCGACGGTCGGGCCGTCGATCGGGTCCGGGTCGAGCCAGGCGATCTCACGGTTGCGGTCGCGGGCGAGCCCGTCCAGCACGTACCGATCGGTCGGGAAGTTGGCCCGGTCGGTGACGATGATCCGGCGGCCGGGCCGGGCGTCGAGGGCCGCGCTGGCGAGCCGGTAAAAGTTGACCGTCGTCGAATCGCAGATCGCCACCTCGTCCGGAGCGGCCCCGAGGAGCCCCGCGCCGAGCAGGTCGCCGACGCGGCGCGGCGCCTCCAACCAGTGGTCCCAGGCCCGGATCAGCTCGCCGGCCCACTCCTCGGTGGCGACCCGGGCGAGGCGCTCGATCGCGGCCAGCGGCGGCCGGCCGAGCGAGTTGCCATCGAGGTACACCAAGGAGGCGTCGGGGATCCTGAATCGCTGCCGGAAGGTGGCGAGCGGATCGGCGGCATCGAGAGCCGTCGGGTCCGCGGACGCGATCGGATCGACATCGATCGTCATCCGCGGAGTCTAGTCGGCCGACCGCTGGCGGACCTCGTGCTACCCTCGCCCGAACGCCGCCGAAGGCGATCTAGAGGGTCCCCCATGACCAGCATTGTCGACGCGTCGCAATACCTGTTCACCTCGGAATCGGTGACCGAGGGTCACCCCGACAAGATGTGCGACCAGGTCTCGGATGCCATCCTCGACGCAATCATCCGTGAGGACCCGAATGCCCGGGTCGCCTGCGAGACGGCGACCACGACCGGCCTCGTCCTCGTCCTCGGCGAGATCACGACGAACACGTACATCGACTTCCAGACAATCGTCCGCGAGACGGTCCGCGACATCGGCTACACGAAGGCCGAATACGGCTTCGACTATCAGACCTGCGGCACGCTCGTGTCGGTCAAGGGCCAGTCACCGGACATCGCCCAGGGCGTCAACGCCGCGCTCGAAGTCCGCGACGACGCCGCCGCCAACGAGCTCGGCGCCGGCGACCAGGGAATGATGTTCGGGTTCGCCTGCCGCGAGACGCCCGAGCTGATGCCCCTCCCGATCGCGCTCGCCCACCGGATGGCGCGGCGGCTCGCCGAGGTCCGCAAGTCCGGCCAGTTCCCGTACCTCCGCCCCGACGGCAAGACGCAGGTCACCGTCGAGTACGAGCGGGGCATTCCCAAGAAGGTCCGGACCGTCGTCGTGTCCGCCCAGCACGACCCGGACGTCCGCGCCGAGCGGCTTCGGAGCGACATCATCGAGACGGTGATCCTGCCGACGATCCCGGTCGACCTGCGCGAGACCGATCCGATCATGCACGTCAACCCGACCGGCCGCTTCGTCACCGGCGGCCCGATGGGCGACGCCGGCTTGACCGGGCGCAAGATCATCGTCGACAGCTACGGCGGGATGGCCCGTCACGGCGGCGGGGCTTTCTCGGGCAAGGATCCGACAAAGGTCGACCGGTCCGGCGCGTACGCCGCTCGGTGGGTCGCCAAGAACGTCGTTGCCGCGGGGCTCGCCGACCGGTTCGAGGTCGAGCTCGCGTACGGGATCGGCATCGCCCGGCCGATCTCGTTCTCGGTCGAGTCGTTCGGCACCGGCAAGATCGACGACGCCGAGATCCAGCGCCTGATCGAGCGCCACTTCGACCTCCGGCCTGCCTCGATCATCGCGGCCCTCGACCTGCGCCGCCCGATCTACCGCCAGACCGCGGCGTACGGCCACTTTGGTCGCCCCGACCTCGACCTGCCGTGGGAGCGTACCGACAAAGCAGAGCTGCTCGCATCGGAGGCCGGCGTCCGGCGCCCGGAACCGGTGGCCGCGAGCTGAGCGGGAC
>JACDAH010000256.1 GCA_013695505.1 Chloroflexota bacterium
AGGAATGCCACGAGCCCGGAGTCGATCCCGCCTGACAGGCCGAGGACGGCCCGGTCGAACCCGGCTTGGCGGAGCTGGCCACGGATGAACTCGCCGATCACCCGGCGGGCGACGTCGGTGTCGATCGCGAGCTCGTCGGGGAGCTCGAAAAGTGCGCTCCCGTCGGCGGCGGCAATGGCGCTCACGACCAGGGGCTCAGCGAACGATCTCCGGCCGAAAGCCGATCGGTGGGTGTTCGGGATCGCCCGGGGCGACGTCGAGCCCCGCCGCGGCCAAATCGTCGGAGGTCGAATCGTGGGCCAGGCCGGCCCGCTCGGCGACGATCCGGCTCAGCTCCCGCACCTGGAGCTCCGGCCGTTCGTCCCGGAGGAGCGGCAGCGACAGGCGCTCGCGGCGTAGGTCCGCCAGCGGGACGTCGATCGTGAACAGACCTTCCTCGAATAGCGGGGCGCTGAACAGGGCCTGGCCGTTCGGAGCGATCACCTCCGAGCCGCCCCAGAAGGAGATCGACTCATCGACGCCCACCCGGTTGCAGAAGATCACGACCGAGGTCGTCAGCTGGGCGTAGGTCCGCATCAGCGTCCGCCACGAGGTCGCCGTGCCGAGCCCGACTTCGTTGGTCGCGGCCAGGTCGCGGCCCGGCGAGGACGAGATGTTGATCAGGATCTGGGCGCCGTCGAGGGCAAGCAGCTGGGGCACGGTCAGATGCCAGAAGTCCTCGCACACCGCGAGCCCCACCCCGACCCCCAGCCGCGACGGCGTCGCCCGCAGGAGATCGCCCGCGGCGAAGAACCGCCGCTCGTCGAACAGGCCGTACGTCGGCAGGAAGAGCTTGCGATGGACGTGCCGGATCCAGCCGTCCTCGATCAGGGCGGCTGCGATGAACAGCCGATGATCGGCGGACTCCTCGACGAACGACACGACGGCCGACAGGCCGGTGGTGGCGGCTGCAAGCTCGGCCAGCCGCGGGTCGTCGAGACGGATCGCGACCTCCGACGCGAGATCCTGGAGCTGGTATCCGGTCAGGCCCAGCTCCGGAAAGACCACCAGGCCGGCGCCCTTGCCACGGGCCTCCTCGATCAGCTCGTGGTGACGGGCGAGGTTCACGTCGAGCATCCCGAGACGCGGCGCGATCTGGGCCAGGGCAACGGTCAGCGTCTGCACGCCCGGAGCATAGCCGCTCCCGTTCGTGGCGCGGGGTGAAGAAGACGGTCAGGATCGCCGCCGGCGGGCGTCACCGGGCGGCCCGGACGGTCTCGCGGCTCGGCCTCGGGTGAACACGCAGGGCCGTCCCGGCGGTACCTTCCGGCGAGCATCCGACGCATGACAACCTTGCGGTGCACCCGTGCTAGGCTACCCGGCACCCGCGACCTGCGGCCCGTGGGCCGATCGCGCGCGGAACGGACGCTCCGACCGGGGACTCGCATGCGACGGGTTCCGGCCAATGGAGCCGTTTGAGGAGGAGTGCATGTCCCGAACCACGAGGTGGTCGCCACTCGCCGTACTCGGCGTCGTGGCGATTCTCTTCAGCGCCTGCAACAGTTCGGCGAGTCCATCGCCGAGCTCCGCCGCAGTCGCACCGAGCACGCCGGCCAGCGCAGGCGCAAGCGCAAGCGCCGGCGCCAGCGTCAGCGCCGAGCCCTACACGGGCACCAGCTATCCGGACACGGCGGTCGATTGCGCGAGCAAACCCGCCGGCTACACCGGGGAGTTCAGCCAGATTAAGGCGGTCGACCGCTACACGGTCGAGTTCGACCTCTGCGCCCCCGATGTCGCCTTCCTGAGCAAGATCGCGTTCGCCACCAACGGCATCCAGGACTCGGATTGGCTCGCCAAGCACGCTCCGGACAAGTCGTACGTCAAGACCGCGAACGGAACCGGCCCGTACATGTTCAAGGAGTGGGTCTCGGGCGATCACATCACGCTCGAGGCCAATCCGAACTACTGGGGCAAGGACAAGCCGATCGCGAAGACGCTCATCTTCAAGTGGGCGGAGACCGCGGAGAAGCGCCTCCAGGACCTCCAGGCCGGCAGCGGCACGGCGGACGGGATCGACAATGTCGCGCCTGACGACTTCGACACCGTCAAGAACGATCCGAACCTGCAGCTCATCAACCGTGACGCCTTCACGATCCTCTATCTCGGATTCAACGTCGACAAGGCGCCCTGGAACAACGAGAAGGTTCGCCAGGCGATCGCGATGGGCATCGACCGCCAGCGGATCAACGACACCTTCAATCCGCCCGGATCGGAAGTCGCCGACTTCTTCACCCCGTGCAGCGTCCCGGGTGCCTGCGAGGGCGACAAGTGGTACGGCTACGACAAGGCCGCGGCGATTCAGGCCCTGAAGGACGCGAACTTCGACTTCAGCAAGACCTATGACCTGTACTTCCGTCCGAAGGTTCGCGGCTACTTCCCGAACCCGCCTGGCGTGGCCCAGGACATCCAGGCCCAGTTCAAGGATCTCGGCATCGACCTCAAGGTCCACACCGAGGACAACGCCACCTACCTGGGCAACTCGTCGAAGGGCCAGTACTCGTTGTTCCTCCTTGGCTGGGGCGGCGACTATCCCGACATGACGGATTTCGTCGATTACCACTTCGGCTCCGGCGCCAACGGCGCGTTCGGCAAGAAGTTCGACGACATCACGGCGCTGCTCACACAGGGTGCGTCGGAGCTCGACGCGACCAAACGGCTCGACATCTACAAGCAGGCCAACAACCTGATCCGGCAGCACGTTCCGATGATCCCGCTCAACCACGCCGCCTCGGCGGTGGCCTATCAGGCGGATGTCACCGGCGCCCAGGCGAGCCCGCTCGGCAACGATGTCTTCTGGATCGTCAAGCCCGGCGATCGCGATCAGATCGTCTTCGAGCAGAACGCCGAGACCGCCGGCCTTTATTGTGGTGACGAGAGCGATGGCGACTCCCTCCGCAACTGCGAGCAGATCTACGATCCGCTCTACACCTACGCCCCGGGCAAGACGGACGTGATCCCGAATCTGGCCACGGAGTGCAAGCCGAATGACGACGGGACGAAGTGGACGTGCTCGCTCGTCCAGGGCGTGAAGTTCCACGACGGCGCCGACTTCGACGCCAACGACGTCGTGACGACCTTCGCCGCGCAGTGGGATGCCAAGCATCCGCTGCACGTCGGAAACCTCGGCACGTTCGACTACTTCCCGGGTCTGTTCGGGGGCTTCCTGAACCCACCCGCTTCGTAGGTTCGACCGACCATCAGAAGGGGGCGCGGCTTCGTCCGCGTCCCCTTCCGCCATTCTGACGCGAGGTCGGGATGCTCCGGTACATCGTCCGCCGCCTCATCCTCACGGGGCCGGTCCTGTTCGGGATCCTCGTCCTGGTCTTCTTCCTTGGCCATGTCCTCCCGGGCAGCGCCTGCCGGGCACTGCTCGGCGAGCGGGCCACGGACGCGGTCTGTGCCGCTTTTGACCACGAGCGCGGCCTGGACCAGCCGATTCCGGTCCAGTTCGGGACGTACCTGACCGCGCTGTCGCATGGCGACCTCGGGACGTCCACGAAGAGCTCTCAGAGCGTCGGGGACCTCCTGATCCAGCGTCTACCGGTCACCATCGAGCTCGCGGTCGCCGCGATGCTGTTCGCGGTGACGATCGGCGTGCTCCTCGGGGTCATCTCCGCCTACAAGCGCAACTCGATCATCGACGTGCTCACGATGGCCGGAGCGAACATCGGCGTCTCGATCCCGATCTTCGTCCTCGGCCTCCTCCTGGCATTCGTCTTCGCGCTCCTCCTGAAGGGCACGCCGTTTGCCCTGCCGCCCTCGGGCCGGCTGACACCCGGCGTGTCGATCGTCCCGCTCGCCACGAGCTGGGGCCTGCAGAACGCACTGGGACCGCCCCGGGCGATCGTCGATTTCGTGTCGAACATCTACACCCTCAACGCGCTGATCAGCGGCCAATGGGCGGTCCTTGTCGACGCCATTCGGCACCTGATCCTGCCCGCGATCGCGCTCGGCACGATTCCTCTGGCGATCATCGCCCGGATCACCCGCTCCAGCCTGCTCGACGTGCTGGGCCTCGACTATGTCCGAACTGCGCGGGCAAAGGGCCTGACCGAGCGGAATGTCGTGCGGCACCACGGATTTCCGAATGCGATGCTGCCGGTAACGACGATCGTCGGGCTCCAGCTCGGCAGCCTGTTCGGTGGCGCGGTCCTGACCGAGACGATCTTCAACCTGTCGGGTGTCGGACGAGCCGTCGCCGAAGCGATCGGAAGCCGCGACTTCCCCACGATCCAGGGGTTCGTCCTCGTGATCGCGATCATCTATCTCTTCATCAACCTCGTGGTCGATGTGTCCTACGCGTTCCTCGACCCACGGGTCCGTCTCACGTGAGGACCGGTCGATGAGTGCCGTGATCGAGGCCGAGCTGGTCGATCCACGGTCGACCTCCAAGGGCATCTGGGGCGACACGCTTGGAAACGTCCTGCGCCAGCGCAACGCGATCGTCGGTCTGGTCATCCTGATCTTTCTCTTGCTGACCGCTGTCTTCGCCGATCAGATCGCGGCCTATCCGCCCAACCAGGTCCTGCTCGGATCGGTGGCGGGCGTCAAGAAGTCGTCGCCGCCGTGCATCCATGTCCTCGGTTGCCCGGACGATCGACCGCAGCTGCTGATGGGGACCGATTCCAACGTTCGGGACGTCTTCAGTCGCGTCGTCCACGGCGCACGGGTGTCGCTGTTCATCGGGTTCGCGACGGTCGGCTTCGCCATCGTCATCGGAACCCTGATCGGGCTGGTGGCCGGCTTTGCCGGCGGCTGGACCGACAACATTCTCATGCGCCTGATGGATGTCGTGCTGGTGTTTCCTGCCCTTCTCCTGGCGATCGCCATCGTGACCGCGCTCGGCCAGAGCCTCCTCAACGCCCAGCTATCCATCGCCATCGTCGCGATCCCCATCTATGCCCGGATCATGCGTGCCTCCGTCCTCTCGGTGAAGGAGAGCGACTTCGTCACGGCTTCGCGGGCGCTCGGCGAGAGCCCGGCAGGCATCCTGTTCCGGCGGGTCTTCCCGAACGCGGTCACGCCGCTGATCGTCGCAGGCACCCTCGGCATCGGCGGCGCCGTGCTCGATGTGGCGGCGCTCTCGTTCCTGGGCTACGGCGCCCAGCCGCCGACTGCCGAGTGGGGCTCGATGATCGGCCTTGACAGCGGCAAGCTCTTCACCGCGCCCCACCTGGTGTTCTTTCCCGGCCTCGCCCTCGTCCTGACGGTCTTCGGCTTCAACCTGCTGGGCGACGGGTTGCGCGACGCGCTCGATCCGCGGCTGAATCGATGATGCAGGAACCCAGGGGCGGCCCCCGATGACGGAGCCGAACCTCGACCTCGAGCACCCGATTGTCGAGGAGCTCGTCCCACCCTCGGCTCGCCGAGCCAGGCACGAACGAACTGACCGGCCTCTCCTCGAGGTCAGAAGCCTGCGGACGTCCTTCCGCACCCGCGACGGACTCGTGCGGGCCGTCGACGGCATCGACTTCCAGGTCGATCGCGGCGAGATCATGGGCCTCGTCGGCGAATCCGGCTGCGGCAAAAGCGTGACGTCACTGTCGATCATGGGCCTCGTCGCCAAACCCGGCGCGGTCGAGGGCGGCGAGGTCGTCTTCGACGGGCGCGACCTGCTCAAGCTCAAGCCCGACGACATGCGCAAGCTTCGCGGCGATCGCGTGAGCATGATCTTCCAGCAGCCGCAGTCGTCCCTCAATCCGGTTCGCGACGTCGGACGCCAGATCGCCGAGGTGCTCGAGCTCCACCGCGGAATGAAGCGGGGCCCGGCCCGCGCCCGAGCGCTGGAGCTGCTCCGAATGGTCGGCGTGCCCGATCCCGAGCGGCGGCTCAAGTCGTACCCGCACGAGATGTCGGGCGGCATGGCCCAGCGGGTGATGATCGCGATGGCCCTCGCCTGCGAGCCCGAGCTTCTGATCGCCGACGAGCCCACGACCGCCCTCGACGTGACGATCCAGGCCCAAATCCTCGACCTGATGCGGAACCTCCGCGAGCAGACCGGGACGGCGATCATCCTGATCACCCACGACCTCGGCGTCGTCGCCGAGATGTGCGATCGGGTCGCGGTCATGTACGCCGGCGAGATCGTCGAGCAGGCGGACGTCAAGACCCTGTTCCGGAACCCGCTCCACCCCTACACGCGCGGACTGATCGAGTCCATCCCGGTCGTGGGCCGGGTCCGTGATGAGCTCGCGGTCATCCCGGGCAACGTCCCGAACC
>JACDAH010000281.1 GCA_013695505.1 Chloroflexota bacterium
GCCATCTTCTTCGGCAGGCCGCACTGGTGGAGCTTGAGCTCCGGCCCGACGACGATGACCGAGCGGCCCGAGTAGTCGACGCGCTTGCCGAGGAGGTTCTGGCGGAACCGGCCCTGCTTGCCCTTGAGCATGTCCGACAGGCTCTTCAGACGGTGGTTGCCGGTGCCCGCGATCGCCCGGCCGCGGCGGCCGTTGTCGATCAGGGCGTCACACGCCTCCTGAAGCATCCGCTTCTCGTTTCGGATGATGATCTCGGGCGCGCCGAGCTCGAGGAGCCGCTTGAGACGGTTGTTGCGGTTGATCACGCGGCGGTAGAGGTCGTTCAGGTCGGACGTCGCGAAGCGGCCGCCGTCGAGCTGGACCATGGGCCGGAGGTCCGGCGGGATCACGGGCAGGACCGACAGGATCATCCAGTCGGGCCGGGTCCCGCTGCGCCGGAAGGCTTCGATCAGGCGGAGCCGCTTGATCGCCTTCTTGCGCCGCTGGCCGGAGCTCGTCCGGACTTCGACATGGAGAGACCGCGAAAGCTCTTCGAGGTCCATCCGACTGATGATCTCGCGGACCGCCTCGGCGCCCATCCCGGCGTTGAACAGGCGGCCGCCCTTGGCGCCGGAGCCGTGGCGCTCCTCGAGGCCGCGCAGCTCGAGCTCGCCGAGGGTCTGCATCGGCTTGAGCGACTCGATCTCGTCGCGGAGCTTCTTGATCTCGTCCTTCGCCGCCTGGGCGCCGCCGGAGAGCTGCTCACGCTCGTTGCGGAGCGTCTCCTCGATGCCGGCGGAGAGGTCGGCGATCTTCTGCTCGACCGCACGCTCCTCGTCCTTCTCGCGCTGCTGGAGCTCCGAGGTGACCCGCTCGGTCTCGGCCGACACGATCTTGCGGAGGGCGGCCGTGGCGTCCTTGCCACCCTTGCCGCCGGCCGCGACCACGACCTCGCCGGTCGGGGCGAACACGATCGTGTCCTCGGCCTCGCCGGTCTTGAGGTCCGCGAGCTGAGCCTCGACCGCCTGGGCCGCGGTGACGACCTCCTCGGTCCGGACGGTGCGCTGGCTCTCGAGATCGGCCTTGGTGGCCGCAAGCGCCGTCTTCAGCTCGTCCTTGGTCTTGTTGACCTCGGACTTGAGGCGGTCCTCGAGCTCGGCGAGCGCCTCGCCGGCTTTGCCGCCGCGTCCGGCCGCCTCGTCCTCGAGGGCCAGCAGAGCGCGCTTTCGTGCCTCCTCGTCGACGTTCGTGACGATGTACAGCGCGAAGTAGAGGATGCGCTCGAGATTTCGCGGGCTGATGTCGAGGAGGATGCCGAGGCGGCTCGGGGTGCCCTTGAAATACCAGATGTGGCTGACGGGACTGGCCAGCTGGATGTGGCCCATGCGCTCGCGGCGGACCTTCGAACGGGTGACCTCGACGCCGCACTTGTCGCAGATGATGCCCTTGTACCGGATCCGCTTGTACTTGCCGCAGTAGCACTCCCAGTCCTTGGTCGGACCGAAGATGCGCTCGTCGAAAAGGCCATCCTTTTCCGGCTTGAGGGTCCGGTAGTTGATGGTCTCCGGCTTCGTCACCTCACCCTTGGACCACTCCCGGATCTGGTCCGGGCTGGCAAGCGAGATGCGGATCGCGCTGAAATTGTTGACCTCGAGCATGGTTCTCCTTCGCGCCGCCGCCTGGCCCGGTGGCGCGCTGCGACCTCAGGACGCGTGAGGCCGGTCCGGTCGGGCCTCCACCCGACCGGCGCGTTGTGAATGCGGTGCCGTCAGTCCTCGAACCCGGCGAGGTTGATCCCGCCGAGATCCGGGAGCATGTAGCCGGAGACATCGTCTTCGGCGAGCTGGATCTCCTCGTCATTCTGATCGAGGATCTCGGCATTCAGCCCGAGGCTGCGCAGCTCCTTGATCAGGACCTTGAAGGATTCCGGGACGCGCGGCGGCTGGATCTCCTCCCCCTTGACGATGGCTTCATAGGTCTGGACGCGTCCGAGGACGTCGTCAGACTTCACGGTGAGCAGTTCCTGAAGGATGTTCGCGGCGCCGTATGCCTCGAGCGCCCAGACCTCCATCTCGCCGAAGCGCTGGCCGCCGAACTGGGCCTTGCCACCGAGCGGCTGCTGGGTGATCAGGCTGTACGGACCGGTCGACCGGGCGTGGATCTTGTCCTCGACGAGGTGGTGGAGCTTGAGCATGTAGATATAGCCGACGGTGATCGGGCGATCGAAGATCTCGCCGGTCCGTCCGTCACGGAGGTCGATCTTGCCGTCCTCCGGGAGGGACTTCTCGACGCCGTAGACCTTGTGCTTTGCTTCGCGCAGCTCGGCCTTGATCTGGTCCTCTGTCGCCCCGTCGAAGACGGCGGTGGCGGCCTTCTGGCCCTTCGCGTGGAGGGCCCAGCCGAGGTGCGTCTCGAGGATTTGGCCAATGTTCATCCGGCTCGGCACGCCGAGCGGATTGAGGACGATGTCGACCGGGGTCCCGTCCGGGAGGAACGGCATGTCCTCTGCCGGCAGGATCTTGGCGATCACGCCCTTGTTGCCATGGCGGCCGGCCATCTTGTCGCCGACGCTGATCTTCCGCTTCTGGGCCACCGACACGCGGACCAGGCGGTTGACGCCCGGCTGGAGGTCGTCGTTGAGCTCGCGCCGGAACTCGCGAATCTCCACGACCTTGCCCCGCTCGCCGTGCGGCAGTCGAAGGCTCGAGTCCTTAACCTCGCGAGCCTTCTCGCCGAAGATCGCACGGAGGAGTCTCTCTTCGGCGGTCAGCTCGGTCTCGCCCTTGGGCGTGATCTTGCCGACGAGGATGTCGCCCGGGCGGACCTCGGCGCCGATGTAGACGATGCCCTCCTCGTCGAGGTCCTTCAGGGACTCCTCGCCGACGTTCGGGATGTCGCGGGTGATCTCCTCGGGGCCGAGCTTCGTGTCACGCGACTCGATCTCGTGCTTCTCGATGTGGATGCTCGTGAATAGGTCGTCCCGAACGAGGCGGTCGCTGATCACGATCGCGTCCTCGTAGTTGCCGCCCTCCCAGCTCATGAACGCGACGAGCACGTTCCGGCCGAGCGCGAGCTCGCCCTCCTGGGTCGACGAGCTGTCGGCGAGCGCCTGGCCGTCGGCGACGCGGTGGCCGACATCGACGATCGGGCGCTGGTTGATGCAGGTGCCCTGGTTGCTGCGGACGAACTTCTGGAGCTTGTACTCGTCGAGCTCGCCCGAGTCGGTCTCGATCCGGATCCGCTCCGCCGTCACGCTGGTCACGACGCCGCCCCGGGTCGCGACGACGACCTGGCCGGAGTCTCGCGCGGCGCGCTCCTCCATGCCGGTCCCGACGATCGGCGACTCCGGCTCGAGGAGCGGGACCGCCTGACGCTGCATGTTCGAGCCCATCAGGGCGCGGTTCGCGTCGTCATGCTCGAGGAACGGGATCAGCGCGGTCGCCACCGAGACGACCTGCTTGGGGCTGACGTCCATGTACTCGATCTGGCCGGCGCGCGCCTCGGGAAAGGTGTCGCGGTAGCGCGACGGGATCCGCTCGGCCAGGAAGTGGCCCTCGGCGTCGAGCGGCGCATTCGCCTGGGCGACGACGTGCTCCTCCTCCTCATCGGCGGGGAGATACTCGATGTCGGCGGTGACGATCGGGCGGATCGGGAAGGCGTTGGCCTTCTGCTTCTTCAGCTCGGCGATCGCCTCGGGCGTGAAGGGCTTGCCGGCCTTGAGGACCGTCTCGCCGCTCTTGGACAGGAGGTCGCCACCGGTCTCGTACGTCGCGATCGCCGGGTCGTCCCAGGCGACGGTCCGCTTGACCTTCCGGTACGGCGTCTCGATGAAGCCGTAGCTGTTGATTCGGCCGTAGGTGGCCAGCGAGCCGATCAGGCCGATGTTCGGACCCTCGGGGGTCTCGATCGGGCAGATCCGGCCGTAGTGGCTGTGGTGGACGTCGCGGACGTCGAACCCTGCCCGCTCGCGCGACAGGCCGCCGGGACCGAGGGCACTGAGACGGCGCTTCGAGGTGAGCTCGGCCAGCGGGTTGGTCTGATCCATGAACTGGGAGAGCTGGCTGCCGCCGAAGAACTCCTTCATCGCGGCCACGACCGGCCGGATGTTGATCAGGGCGTTCGGGGTCGCCTTGTCGATCTCCTGGATCGTCATCCGCTCGCGCACGACCCGCTCCATCCGGAGGAGGCCGATCCGGAAGGCATTCTGGATCAGCTCCCCGTTTGCCCGGATGCGGCGATTGCCGAGGTGGTCGATGTCGTCCTTGGGATGGAGCCCGCGGTTCGACTCGATGAGGTTGCCGACGATCGCGGCGATGTCTTCGCGGGTGATCGTCCGCTGCTCGCGCGGCAGCTCGATGCCCATCCGGCCGGCGACGCCATCGAGCTTCTTGTTGAACTTGTAGCGGCCGACCCGACCGAGGTCGTAGCGGCGGAAGTTGAAGAACAGGCTCTCGACGAGCTGGCGGGCGTTGTCGCCGGTGGGCGGATCGCCCGGCCGGAGCTTCTTGTAGACCTCGATCAACGCTTCGTGCTGGGTCTTGGTGAGGTCCTTGTCGAGGGTGTTCGCGGTGAACGGGTGATCGGGGTCGGTGTCGACGCCCGAGAAGAGGGCGCCGATCGAGTCGTTCTCCTCGTAGCCGACGGCCCGGAGGAGGGTCGTCGCCGCGATCTTGCGCTTGCGATCGACCTTGACCCAGAGCTGGTCCTTGTTGTTCGTCTCGAACTCGAGCCAGGCGCCGCGATTCGGGATGACCTTGGCGCTGAACAGCATTCGCCCGGACGCGGGGTCCTCGAGCTCGCTGTAGTAGACGCCGGGCGAGCGGACGAGCTGGCTGACGACGACGCGCTCGGCGCCGTTGATCACGAACGTGCCCTGGCCGGTCATCCACGGGTAGTCGCCCATGTA
>JACDAH010000290.1 GCA_013695505.1 Chloroflexota bacterium
GGCCCGGACCTCGTCGTGGATCCGGTTTGTGTCGGTCGTGTCCGCGGTGCGGTCCTGGTCGAGCATCGTTTCGTGTCCTCGTTCAGCGGCCAGGCCGCGGGCTGTCGTGATCAGGCGGCGCAGCAGACGAGATCGGTCTCGACCGTCCGCGGCCGGGTGATCCCGCGGATCCGATCGAGGAAGCTGACGCGCTCGACCCGCTGGCTCTCGCGCAGCGCGTGGAGCTGGTCGCGATCGCGCTGCGTTGCCTTGAGCTCGATCCGGGGGCCGCCGGCGATCATCCAGGCGGCAATGTTGGTGTCCATTCAGAGACTCCTTTCGTCTTGGGAACTACCGCATCCTAGGCGACATATTGATACTTGTCAATATAGATGATCATCGATATGATGCCCGCATGCCACGCACCAAGACGGCCCTGACCGATCCCGACGTCCAGCTCCTCCAGGCGCTCGGGCACCCGACCCGGCTGGCGATCGTCCGCGAGCTGTCGGGCACGAGCCAGGTCTGCGCCTGCGACTTCACGACCTGCTGTGACGTCCGTCAGCCGACCGTTTCACACCACCTCCGGATCCTCAAGGAAGCGGGCGTGATCGAGGCGGAACGGCAGGGAACCTCGATCTACTACCGGCTCGTGCCGGCCGCGGCCCAACGCCTGAACGCGCTCGTCGGCGAGCTGTTCGGTGGGCCCCAGCTCATCCCCGCGGCCGCGCTCCGACCGGGCACCGCGCGACGGACGGACGGGGCCCGCGCGTGACCTCGAGCAGAGCGACCATCCGGATGCTCGTCGACGACTCGGCGATCGCTTGCAGCCTGACCGATGGTGAGCTCGACGGGCGGATCGAGGAGTGGCAGCGGCTGGCCGGGTCGGCGACCGAGCGCATGACGATCGAGGCCGGGGTCCAACTGACCTTCGCGGCGATCGATCGGCGCGCGCTCGCCGACCTGATCGAGCGCGAGCACGAATGCTGTCCGTTCCTGTCGTTCACAACGCGTTTGACTCCGACCGGCACCGCTCTCGAGATCACCGGTCCGGCCGACGCCGCCGAGCTCCTCGCCGCGCTCGCCTGACGCCCGGGCCAGGATCGGCATCCGCAGGGCCGGCCGACCCGGCGGAGTCCGAGCCCGCGCTCAGGCCCGTTTCAGCCCGCCGCTGGCTTGAGGAGGTCCGGCGGGACGAGCCAGCGGAGCGTTCCTCGCCCATCGGCGACCGGTCCGCGGACGTCGACCCGGGCGAACCCGCCCTTCTTCATCGTGAGCCCCTGGGCATCCGAGAGCCAGCTGAGGATCTGGCTGAAGTCCGGGTCGTGCCCGACGAGGATCACACGACGGGGGTCATCGGCTTCAGCGAGCATCGTGTCGACCGCGGCCGGATCGAAGCCTTCCGCCAGCCGCTCGTCGAGGCGGACGCCGACGCCGATCGCTTGACCCACGATCTCGGCCGTTCGTCGCGCCCGGACCTTGGGTGAGCTGATGATCGCGTCCGGCCGGAAGCCGATCTCGGCGAGGAACGCACCGAGCCGCTCGGCCTGGAGCTCACCCTTCTCGCTCAGTGGGCGTGCGGCGTCGTCGCCTGCCCAGCCCTCGGGATCGCCGGCATCGGCGTGGCGGAGGAGGTGGAGCTGGAGGAGGCGGGCGCGATCGGAATGGCTCATCGCTCGAGGGTAGCGAGGAACGCCGTGATCCGCCCGCGGAGGTCGACCAGGGTCGCCCGGTACACCGCCAGTCGATCGTCGTCCGTTCCGGTCGCCCGGGCTGGATCCGGAATGCTCCAGTGGGTCCTCTTGGCGGGTCCCGGGAACACCGGGCAGACCTCCGCGGCGTCGTCGCAGACGGTCAGGACGTGGTCGAACTCGCGATCGAGGTAGTCGGTGAGCGGCTTGGAGCGCGCCCAGGCGTGATCGAGGCCGGCCTCGTCGAGGATCTGGATCGTCCGCGGATTGACCGCGCCCTCGGGCCGGCTGCCGGCCGACTCGACGGCCACCCGGTTGCCACCGAGCTCGCGGAACAGGGCCTCGGCCAGGATCGACCGGCACGAGTTTCCCGTGCAGAGCACCAGGATCCGGGCGGGCCGGTCGATCATGGGTTCAGGTCCTCGATCTCGCCGCTCGAGAGGAACACGATGTCCTCGGCGATGTTCGTCACCCGGTCGCCGATCCGCTCGAGGTAATGGGCCGCGAACAGGATCCGCGCGCCGCGATCGACGTTGCGGGGATCGGCCTGCATCAGGGCGAGGACGTCGTCGAACGTCCGGTGGTAGAGCAGGTCGATCTCGTCGTCGCGTGCGGCCACGGCGCGGGCGGCGGCGACGTCGACATCGACGAGGGCGCGCAGCATCGCGCCGACGAGCGTGGCCGCGAGCTCGCCCATCGCCGGCAGGTCGATGTACTTCTTGAGCGGCGGCTCCGGGGCGAGCTTGCGGACCTGCTTTGCCACCGATGCCGCGTGATCGCCCATCCGCTCGAGCTCGTAGCCGACGTGGTCGAGGGCGAGGAGGAACCGCAGGTCGCGGGCGACCGGCGACTGGGTCGCGATCGTCCGGGTGATCAGGCCCGACACGAGCCGCTGCATCTCATTGATCCGGCCGTCCGACGCGATGACCGCGGTGGCCGCCGCCGCGTCATGCGCCACAAGGGCGGCGAGCGCGGCCCGGATCGACTCCTCCACGAGCGATCCCATCCGGAGGATCCCGTCCTTGACGTCGCGCATGTCGTGGTCGAGGCCGGTCCGCGACGCATGGCTGTCCGCGTAGGTCGCCGCAACCTGTGCGGCGACCGTGAGCGCAGCGGCGACGACCGGCGACGGAGCGTCCTCGGTATCGGCGTGGCGGGCGCGTTCGTCGGTCATCGTTCGATCCTCGCCCCTTGGCTCGCTCATCCGAATCGCCCCGAGACGTAGTCCTCGGTGAGCTGGTTCTTCGGGTTGGTGAAGATCTCGACGGTGCGGTCCTGCTCGACGAGATAGCCGGCCCGATCATCGCCCATCGTCAGGAACGCCGTCCGATCGGACGCCCGAGCGGCCTGCTGCATGTTGTGGGTGACGATGACGATCGTGTAGCTCGCCTTCAGCTCGGCCATCAGCTCCTCGATCTGGAGCGTGGCCCGCGGGTCGAGGGCCGAGCACGGCTCGTCCATGAGGATGATCTCGGGCTCGGTCGCGATCGCCCGGGCGATGCACAGGCGCTGCTGCTGGCCGCCCGACAGCGACAGGCCGCTCTGGTTGATCTTGTCCTTGACCTCGTCCCACAGCGCAGCGCGCCGCAGGCTCGCCTCGACGAGCTCGCCAATGTTGCCGCGATAGCCGTTGATCCGGGCGCCGAACGCGACGTTGTCGAAGATCGACTTCGGGAAGGGGTTGGGCTTCTGGAACACCATGCCGACCCGCCGCCGGAGCTCGACCGCGTCGACCTCCGCGCCGTACAGGTCCTGGCCGTCGAGGCGGATGTTGCCCTCGAGGCGGAATGACGGGACGAGGTCGTTCATCCGGTTGATCGCTCGGAGGATCGTTGACTTGCCGGACCCGGATGGACCGATCAGGGCCGTGACCTCACGACGGGCGATGTTCATCGTGACGTCCCGAACGACCCGGAGGAATCCGTAGTAGCAGGACACGTTGTCCAGCTCGAGCGCGATCTCGCGCTCGGACGAGGCTCCCGCGGCGGGGCCGCTCGAGCGCGACGGCTCGATCGCCGGCTGGATCCGGATCGCGTCCGGATTCCTGGCGACGTCGCCCAGCCTGCCGTCCGGCTGGTGGCTGGCGGGACGCCCATCGGCCCGGTCCTGGTCTGCCCCGGGAAACGGCGGGGCTTCGGTCAATAAGGCGGTCACGGACATCTCCTCTACCACTGGATGTTCCGGGCGAGCCGGGTCCGGACCACGACCGCGAGCCCGTTCAGGATGGCGATCAGGATGAGCAGGACGACGATGGCGGCCGCGGCGATCCCCTGGAACGACGACCGCGGCCGGCTCGCCCACTGGTAGATCTGGATCGGCAGGACGCTGAAGCCCTGCTGGAGCGGAGTCGGCAGGAACGTCACGAACGACGCGGCGCCGATCACGATGATCGGCGCGGCTTCACCGATCGCCCGGGCCAGCGCGAGGATCACGCCGGTCACGATTCCGGGTGCCGCCGCCGGCAGGACCGAGCCGCGGACCGTTTGCCAGCGCGTCGCGCCGAGTGCGTATGCCCCCTCGCGCTGCGAGGCGGGCACCGCTCGGAGCGCCTCGATCGTGGCGATGATCACGATCGGCATGATCAGGAGGGCGAGGGTCAGCGCTGCCGCCAGCGGCGATCTGCCAAGACCGAGGGCCCGGACGAAGATCGCCAGGCCGAAGATCCCGTAGATGATCGAGGGCACGCCGGCCAGGTTGGCGATGTTCGTCCGGAGCGTCCGGGTGACGAACGTGTCGCGGGCGTACTCCTCGAGGTAGATCGCCGCGCCGATGCCGATCGGGAACGAGATCAGGCCGACCATCAGGCCGATCTCGACGGAGCCGACGACGGCCGGGAGGATGCCCGCTGTCTGTGCCCGGCGCGAGGGCACGCCGGTCATGAAGTCGACGTCGAGCCACGGGATGCCCTTCGTCACGACG
>JACDAH010000297.1 GCA_013695505.1 Chloroflexota bacterium
GCGCCGCGCCGTCCACGCCGGCATCAACCGGCAGCGCCGGCGCCGCCCCGAGCACCGCCCCGAGCACCGCCGCGAGCGCGGTCACGGGCTCGATCTCGCTCGGCAGCAACCACAGCGACCCCGGCGAGAAGACGGGGATGGAGGCCATCAACAAGGCCTTCACCGACGAGACCGGAATCACCGTCAAGATGAACACGGTCGACCACGGGACCTTCCAGGACCAGCTCCAGAACTACCTCGGCGGTACCCCGGACACCGCCTACACGTGGTTCTCCGGCTTCCGGATGAAGTTCTTCGCCGATCAGCAGCTGAACGTTGCGGTCGACGATGTGTGGGCGAAGGTCAAGGACAACTACACCGAGGGCTTCGCGAACTCGGTGGTCGGCAACGACGGCAAGGTCTACGGAATCCCCGTCGACTACTACCCGTGGGCGGTCTTCTATCGGAAGAGTGTGTTCGCCGACAAGGGCTACACGGTCCCGGCGACGTGGGACGACCTGAAGGCGCTCTGCACGAAGATGCAGGCCGACGGCCTGACCCCGATCGCCTTCGGCGACAAGGACGGCTGGCCGGCGATGGGGACGTTCGACATCCTCAACCTCCGACTGAACGGCTATGACTTCCACGTCAATCTGATGGCCGGCAAGGAGAAGTGGACCGACCCGAAGGTCACCGCGGTCTTCCAGAAGTGGGCGGAGATCGTGCCGTTCCACGCCAAGGACTATGCCGGGCTGACGTGGCAGAACGCTGCCGACACGCTCGTCCAGAAGAAATCCGGGATGTATCTCCTCGGGCTGTTCGTGTCGTCGCAGTTCGCGGCCACGAAGAACCAGGCCGACCTCGACGACCTCGACTTCTTCCCCTTCCCCACCCTTGGAACGTCGTTCGACGCCGAAGGCGCGCTCGACGCCCCGATCGACACGTGGGAGATCGCGGCGAAGTCGCCGAACCTGGAGGCCGAGACCGACACCGCCAAGGCCTACCTCGAGTTCTGGGCGAAGGGCTCGACCCAGCTGATCATGTTCCAGAACCAGCCGGGCCTGATCCCGACGGCGAAAGACGCCGATACGAGCTCGTACACGCCGCTCCAGAAAAAGGCTGTCGAGATCGTCAGCAAGGCGACCCGGATCACCCAGTTCCTCGACCGCGACACGCGGGCCGACTTCGCCGGGGCCAACGGGATGCAGAGCTTCCTCCAGAAGTTCCTCGCCAACCCGACCCAGGACCTCGCCGCCTACCAGAAGACGATCCAGGACTTCTGGGACTCGCTCCCGCCGCTGACCTGACCCGGTCGCCGTCGCCCTCGACGTCCCGACCGATGCTTGGCCAATCCGCAGGTGACGTCGCCGCCCCGCTGGAGTCCCCCACCGGCGGGGCGGCTGACGTCCCCCGAGCGCGTCGCAAGAGCCGCTTCACGCTCCTGACCCGCCGCGACCGGCTGGTCATGTTCCTGATGGTGGGCATCCCGACGGTCCTGTGTATCGGCCTGATCTGGCTGCCGACGATCGCCTCGATCGCGCTGTCGTTCACGAACTGGCGGGGGATCACGCCCCTCACCGCCCAGAACTTCGTGGGGCTGAGGAACTTCGAGACGCTGTTCGGCTCGTACCCGTTCTTCTGGCCGGCGGTCATCCACAACATCCTATGGCTGGTGGTGTTCGTGTTCATCGCCACGCCCGTCGGGATCTTCCTCGCCGTCCTCCTCGACCGGGAGATGCGCGGCAGCCGGATCTACCAGAGTGTGTTCTTCATCCCGGTCGTCCTGTCCCTCGCCATCGTTGGGTTCATCTGGGAACAGATCTACACGTCGCAGGGCTTCGTCAACTCGCTCCTCGGCCACACGTCGTCGAGCACCGCCATCGACTTCCTCGGCAACCCGTCGCTCAACATCTGGGCGGTCCTCGTGGCCGCGAGCTGGCGCCAAGTCGGCTACGTGATGGTCCTCTACCTCGCCGGGCTCAAGAGCGTCGACCCGACGTTGCGCGAAGCCGCGGCAATCGACGGGGCCAATGCGCGCCAGATCTTCTTCCGCGTCGTCTTCCCGGTCATGAGGCCGATCAACATCGTGATTCTCGTGATCACGGTCATCGAGTCGCTGCGAGCGTTCGATATCGCGTACATCGTCAACCGCGGGAAGAACGGCCTCGAGCTCCTCTCGATCCTGATCACGAACAACAGCATCTCCGAGGCGAATCTGCTCGGCTTCGGCTCGGCGATCGCGGTCGTGCTGCTCGTGGTATCGCTCGTCCCGATCGTCACGTTCCTGGTCCGGACGATGGGCAAGGACCCGGGATGACCGGCATCGCGAGCTCCTCCGTCGGAGTAGCCCGGCGACCTGGCGGCGGTAGCCGGGGGCGGCAGGTCGCCATCCACGTGTTCCTGATCGCCCTCGCTGTCCTGTGGCTGTTCCCGATCGCCTGGACGGCGTTCACCGCGCTGCGTCCGTACGGCGACGTCATCGCCGACGGCGCCGTGTCGTGGCCGGCTCACCTCAACCTCGACAACTTCCAGACAGCCTGGACCGTCGGGGGACTTCCGCATTTCTTCCTGAACACGCTCATCGTCGCGGTCCCGGCCGTCCTCCTGACGCTGTGGATCTCATCGATGCTGGCCTACGTGTTCTCGCGGTTCTCGTTCCGATTGAACCTGCCGCTCCTGATGATGTTCACGGCCGGGAACCTCCTGCCCCCGCAAGTCATCATCGTTCCCCTGTATCGGATCTTCCTCGCGCTGCCTCTGCCCAGGTTCCTGAGCGACAACGGGCTGCTCTACGACAGCTATTTCGGGATCATCCTGATTCACGTCGTCTTCCAGACGGGGTTCGTGACGTTCGTGATGAGCAACTACATGCGGACGATCTCCCGGGAGCTGACGGAGGCGGCCCTCGTTGACGGAGCTTCCCTCTGGACGGTCTACCGGCGGGTGATCCTGCCCCTCTGCCGACCGGCCCTGGCGGCGCTCGCGACGCTCGAGTTCACGTTCATCTACAACGACTTCTTCTGGGCCCTCGTGCTGATGAAGACGGGCGACAAACGCCCGATCACCTCGGCCCTGAACAACTTCCAGGGCTCCTTCTTCACCGACCAGAACGTGCTCGCGGCAATGTCCTTCATGGTCGCCCTGCCGACGATCCTGGTCTACCTCGTGCTGTCCAAGCAGTTCGTGCGGGGCCTGACGCTCGGATCGACAAAGGGCTAGGGACCGACCGATGAAGATCATCGTCACGGGTGGCAGCGGTAAGGGCGGGCGGTGGGTCGTTCGCGACTTGCGCGACCACGGCCACGAGGTCGTGAACGTCGACCTCGTCTCCGACGGTGCACCGAACGATCTGTCCCTCCTGACCGACCTGACGGACCTCGGCCAGGTCGTCGATGTCGTCCGTGGCGCCGACGCCGTCGTCCACTTCGCCGCCATCCCGGCGCCCGGGCTGCGGCCCGAGGGCGAGACCTTCCGCATCAACACCGTCTCGACCTGGAACGTCTTTCATGCCGCGGTCCGGGGCGCCGTCGGGCGGATCGTCTGGGCGTCGAGCGAGACGACGCTCGGTCTGCCGTTCGATCGTCCACCGGACTTCGCCCCGATCGATGAGACGATCACGGTCCGGCCGGAGTCCTCGTATGCCCTGTCGAAGGTCGTCGGCGAGACGATCGCGACGCAGCTCAACCGGGTGACCGGGATCCCCTTCGTGGGCTTGAGGATCTCGAACATCATGGAGCCGGCGGACTACAGCCGGTTTCCATCGTGGCAGGACGATTCACGGATCCGGAAGTGGAACCTGTGGGGCTACGTCGACGCGAGGGATGTCGCGCAGGCGGTGCGGCGCGGGGTCGAAGGCGACACGACCGGCGCGGAGGTCTGCATCGTCGCGGCCGCCGACACGGTGATGCGTCGCGACAGCGCCGAGCTCCTTGCCGAGGTCTTTCCCGACGTCCCCGTCCGCGGCCCGATCAGCGGCCGCCAGACGCTGCTGGCGATCGGCCGGGCGCGCGAGCTGCTCGGCTACCACCCCGAGCACAGCTGGCTGGATCCGGCGTGACCCTCGTCTCCAGCGGTATCTCGAGCGCTCTCCGGCCGTGGGCGGTCGCCGAGCTGACGAGCGTCGGCCGCCTTCCGATGCACACCCTCCGTCACGACGACCCGACGTCCCGCATCGAGCTCGACGGGACGTGGCAGTTCCAGCTCCTGGCACGACCGGAGCAGCAGCCGGGCCCGATCTGGACCGATGCCGTGGTCCCAGGCTGCTGGACGATGCAGGGCCAGGCCGACAAGCCGCAGTACACGAACGTCCAGATGCCGTTCGCCGGGCGACCACCGGTGCCACCGGCTGACAACCCGACCGGGGTGTACGAGCGGACCTTCGCGATCCCGGCCGCGTGGCAGGGCCGGCGGATCGTGCTCCATGTCGGCGCGGCGGAGACCGTCCTGATCGTGTCGGTCAATGACGTCGACGTGGGCCTGAGCAAGGACTCTCACCTCGCCGCCGAGTTCGACATCAGTGGGGTCGTGGGCCCGGGCGAGAACCGGCTGACGCTGCGGGTCGTCAAATGGTCCGACGCGTCGTGGGTCGAGGACCAGGACCAGTGGAAGCACGGCGGGATCACCCGCTCGGTCTTCCTGTACACGACGGGTCCCGTCCACCTGGCTGACGTGCAGGCGACTGCCGGCCTCACCGACGACCTGACGACGGGCACCCTGGATCTCCGCGTCGAAGTCGACTTTGGCGACCGCCCGTTCGAGCCCGGCTGGCTGGTCGAGGCGCTCGTCCCCGGCCGGCACGAGCCGCTCAGCGGGGAGCTGCCGCCGAGCGCTGCGCCCGGATGGATCCGGGAGGGGCCCGATCGCGACCTGATCGACCGCCACACTCAGGGGGAGACCTTCGATGAGGCTGGGCAGGCCGCCTGGACCGTTCTCAACCGCGTCCTCGAGCCGGCCGCCGAGGGATCGGTGTCCTGGCACGTCGACCTGCCGTCGATCGATCCGTGGTCGGCCGAGCAACCCACCCTTCATCCGCTGTCGATCGCCCTGCGGGCCCCGGACGGAACCGTCGTCGACCGGGCCGAGTTCCGGATCGGGTTCCGGCGGGTGGAGATCCGCGGACTGGACCTGCTGATCAACGGTCGGCGGGTCCTCATCCACGGCGTGAACCGCCACGATTTCGATCAGCACACGGGGCATGTCATCAGCCCCGAATCGATGCGGGCGGATCTGGTTCTCATGAAGCAGCTCAACATCAACGCGGTCCGGACCTCGCACTACCCCAACGATCCCGCCTTCCTGGACCTGGCCGACGAGCTCGGCCTGTACGTCATCGACGAGGCGGACATCGAATCGCATGCCCTCCAGGCCTCGCTCTGCGACGACCCGCGCTACCTCGAGGCCTGGGTCAGCCGGACCGCTCGGATGGTCCAGCGCGACCGCAACCATCCCTCGGTGATCGCCTGGTCGCTCGGCAACGAGTCCGGCCACGGGGCGAACCACGAGGCCGCCGGAGCCTGGGTCCGGCATGCCGATCCGTCCCGGCCACTCCACTACGAGGGCGCGATCCGGTTCGACTGGACGAAGCCGCAGGCGATCACCGATATCACCTGCCCGATGTATCCGGCGATCGACCAGATCGTCGCCCACGCGCAGTCCGGAAAGCAGATCCATCCGCTGATCATGTGCGAGTACTCCCACGCGATGGGCAACAGCAACGGGACGCTCGCCGAGTACTGGGACGCGATCGAGGGGAACCCCGGGCTCCAGGGCGGGTTCATCTGGGAGTGGTGGGATCACGGCCTCGTCCAGGACCTGCCCGACGGGCGCCGGCGATGGGCGTACGGCGGCGACTTCGGCGACGAGCCGAACGACGGCAACTTCTGCATCGACGGGCTGGTCTGGCCGGACCGCCGCCCGAAGCCCGCGTTGTTCGAGCACAAGCAGCTGGCCGCGCCGGTCCGGATCAGCGCGTCCGCCGCGGACCTGCGGCGCGGCCGGATCGAGGTCCACAACCGCCTCGACGTGCGCGACCTGGGCTGGTTGAAGGCGTCGTGGGAGTTGGCGGTCGATGGACAGCCGGTCGCGGGCGACCGGCTCGCGTTACCGTCGATCGGTCCGGGCG
>JACDAH010000381.1 GCA_013695505.1 Chloroflexota bacterium
GCCCGCCGAGGCCCGCCAGGAGAGCTGCCAGATCCTGAACGAGATCCTCGCGGACTCGATGGTCCTGGCGGCGCTCTACAAGAAGTCGCACTGGAACGCGGCCGGGCCGACCTTCTACCAGCTTCACCTGCTGTTCGACAAGCACTACGAGGAGCAGGTCGAGCTCGTCGACGCGCTCGCCGAGCGGGTCCAGATGCTCGGCGGCGTCAGCGTCGGCGACCCGCGGCACGCCGCCGAGCTGACGACGATCCCGCGCCCGCCCGACGGCGCCGAGGAGGTCCCGGTCGTCCTGGCGCGGCTGCTCGACGCTCACGAGACGATCATCGAGAAGGTTCGCAAGGGCCTCGACAAGACCGAAGCCAACGAAGATCTCGGCAGCAACGACCTGCTGATGGGCGACGTTCTTCGCCGCCACGAGATGCAGGTCTGGTTCGTGGCCGAGCACATCGTCGAGGTCCCCCTCGTCGAAGCCTGAGGCAAGGGGTCGTGGAGCCGCTGGGTCGAGCGACCGGGCCCCAGGGTCCAGCGGCCGGAGTCGTCCGGTCAGCGCAGCTGGGCGAACGCGTCCACGTCGATGCGCGGCCGGCCAGCCGTGCCCACGACGACCACCTTGATCGTCCGGGTCGCGACCACGGACCAGGTCCGCTGCCACGCGACGTATCGGAAAGCGGTCGATCCGCCGAGATCGATCGTCGCGACCAAGGTGCCGTTGACGTAGATCCGCGCCTTGCCGCGCGACGCGGCTCGCGTTGTCACGAACGACACCGAACGACCGGTGCTGGTGAACGACACGGAGGCACCGGCGACGCGGCCCACCTTCGCCGAGCCGCCGGAGTACAGCGTCGACGTCGAATTGCCCCAAGTCCCGTGGAAGCGCACGGACGTGCTCGTCTGCTGGACGAGGCGCGGTGACACGGTCGATCCCGTCACCCACGCCCCGACGTTGCCGGCCACGTCGACCGGGCGGACCCGATAGCGAACCGTGCCGCTCGTCGCGGCCGTGATGTCGAGATGGGCCGGGACCGGTGACGGGAGCGCCGTCCATGTGCCGCCATTGATGCTCCGGCCGACGTCGTATCCGGCGATCCCCGAGCCGGTTCCGTCGGTGCCCTGCCACGACAGGCGAATGGGGGCGGCCGAACCGGACAGGGTCGCGCCGATGCGCAGGGCGACCTGAAGCGACGAAGCCGATGGATTGGTGCGGTCGATCAGGACCGGCGGGGCCGACATCTGGACCGGCGGCCCCGTGACGGTGGTGTCGGCCGCGTCGGTGACCGCGCCGGCCTTGACAGCGAGGATCACGCCCCCGCTGGGGCAGCCCGTGACGGTCACCGTCCAGCTGGCTCCCGAACCCGACAGCGCCCCGAGGGCGCAGCCGCTCCTGGCGGGAGTGACAGAGAGGTCCGCCAACGCGAACCCGGTGACGCTCCGGTTGAACGTCACGTCGTACGTCAGTGTCGACGCCTTCGTCACTCCGTCGCTAGAGCTGGCGCCGGTGTCCGACGCCGCCTGAAGGTGCAGGCGGGGTGCCAGCGGGACCGCTGGCAGGTTCGTGGGAGCGAGGGAGAGAGCGGCGCCGGCATCAATGACGCCGCCGGTCCACGTCTTGTTGACGAGGCCGACAACCGGCCTCGTCGTCCCCAGGATCCGATCGCGAATCTCGGCGCCGGTCCAGGTCGGGTGCTCGGCCGCGACCAGCGCCGCGACGCCGGCGACGTGGGGCGAGGCCATCGAGGTCCCGGACGCCATGGCATAGCCGCTCGAATACATCGACGTGGGCACCGTGCTCAGGATGTCGAAGCCGGGAGCAGCCACGTGGACGTACACCGTGCCGAAGTTGGAGAAGTACGCGAGGGCGTCGGTCCGGTCCGTCGCGGCGACGGAGACCACGTTTTCGAGCCCGTACGCTGCCGGATAGCTCGGGTGCGTGTCATTGTTCTGCCCGCTGTTGCCGGCCGCCGCGATTGCGAGATGACCCGACGCTGCTGCGGCGGCGAAGGCGTCGAATTCGGCCTGGCCGTACACCGGTCCGCCGTAGCTGTTGTTCGAGATCCGGGCTCCGTTGGCGACCGCGTACTCGAGGGCGGCAATGATGTCGCTGGTCTCCGCCTGGCCGCTGGCCGAGAACACCTTGAGCGGCATGATCTTGACGTTCCAGGCGACCCCGGACACGCCGATGCCGTTGTTGCCGACGGCTCCGATCGTGCCGGCGGTGTGGGTTCCGTGACCGTGGTCGTCTTCGGGGATGGCGTTGTCGTCCACGAAGTTCCAGCCGTGGATGTCGTCGATGTAGCCGTTTGCATCATTGTCGATCCCGTCCGCGGCGATCTCGCCAGGGTTGGTCCAGAGATTCGCCGCCAGGTCCGGATGGTTGAGCTGCATCCCGGTGTCGATGTCCGCGACCGTCACAGCGCTCGCGTCGGTCCGGATATCCCAGGCGCTTTTCGCGTCGATGTCGGCTCCGACGGTCCCGCTGCTCGGGTTCGTGTTGGCGGGTCCGATCTGGCCCGTGTTGGCGAGACCCCACTGCTGGGAGAAGCGCGGGTCGTTCGGGCTCTGGGCGAGGCTGACGATGCAATCGAGATCGACATAGGCCACGTTCGGCTGCTTGCGCAGGAGCGAGGCGGCCCGTTCAACCGGCATCCGCGTCTTGACGAGCTCCAGCCCGGGCTCGAGCTTGAAGGCGCGCACGCGGGTGCCGTTCACCCTGGCGCGCAAGCCTGCACGATCCAGGGCGCTGGCCCGGTTCGCGTAGTGGACGAGGAGATGGCCGGCGACGGCGTTGCAGCCCGCTGTCGGGGCGGGAG
>JACDAH010000425.1 GCA_013695505.1 Chloroflexota bacterium
GCAGCGATGATCCTCGATGAGGAGCGCTGCATCCGCTGCGCATTGTGCGTCAAGCGTTGCCCGTTCGACGCCATTACGATGGAGCGGTTCGAGCTCCAGGAGATCTCGACCGACGGTCGGCTCTACAAGGAGTCGTATCGGGACGCGCAACTGGCCGGAACCCCCGGCGTCGCAGGAGGAGCCCGGTGAGTTTCCTCGAGCGGGTGGATCAGTCCATCCGCCGAAGCCCCGTCTGGCGCTCGCTGTTCCGTCAGCCGTACCCCAACGACGAGCGGTCGCGGGCATACGCGGTGATGAACAACGTCTTTCTGCACATTCATCCCGTGCGCGTCCGCCAGCACGCCGTCAAGTTCGCGTACACGTTCTGTCTCGGCGGGCTGTCCTTCTTCCTGTTCCTCGTCCTGACCATCACCGGCGTCTACCTGATGTTCTTCTACGTCCCGTCTGCGACGCTGGCGTACACGAACATCCTCGACATCCAGAGCCAGGTGACCTTCGGCCTGCTGACCCGGAACATCCATCGCTGGGCTGCCCACCTGATGGTGTTCTTCGTCTTCCTCCACATGATGCGGGTCTTCTACCACGGGGCCTACAAGCCGCCGCGCGAGTTCAACTGGGTCGTCGGGGTCGTCCTGCTGTTCCTGACGATCATGCTGAGCTTCACCGGCTACCTGCTGCCCTGGGACCAGATCGCGTATTGGGCGATCACGATCGGCACCAACATGGGCGGCTACGCGCCGCTCCTGAACGTCCCGGTGAACCGCCTGCTGCTCGGCGGCCTCGAGGTCGGCCAGAACACGCTCCTGCGGTTCTATGTGCTCCACATCATGGTCTTCCCGCTCGCCGCCGCGATCTTCCTGGCAGTCCACTTCTGGCGAATCCGGAAAGACGGTGGGATCAGTGGCCCGCTGTGATGTCGAACCTTTACGTCCAGGCCACGCTCACTCGGGCCGCGCCCCGAGGAGGAGCTGGGCGACTCCATCGGCCCGACGTGGCATCAGTGGGCCGGCCTGCCGGCCCGCTGGGCTCTGAGGCAATGCGATGACCGACACGAAGCTGCCCACCGACAAGAGAGTCGTCCTGCCGGTGGATCCCACCCGACGGACCGAGATCGACAAGCAGCGCGTGCCGATGTCGGCGCGGCCGTACCGGCTCCTCGCGCTGGTCAAGCAGGACGCGGTCGTCCGGGTCCAGAAGGAGCCGGACGACACGGTCATGACCTGGCCGCACCTGCTCTCGATCGAATTCCTTGCGGCTGGCATGATGAGCATCTTCCTGCTCCTCATGGGCCTGTTCATCAATGCGCCGCTCGAGGAGCTCGCGAACAGCAACGTGACGCCGGCCGTGGCCAAGGCGCCGTGGTACTTCCTCGGCCTCCAGGAGCTGCTCGCGTATTTCCACCCAACCGTGGCAGGCGTGCTGACGCCGCTCCTCGTGCTCGTCGGCGCGGCGTTCATCCCGTACGTCGACCGGGGCAACCTCACCGCGACGCGGCCGTCCGAGCGCAAGACCGCGGTCATCCTGTTCACCCTGTTCTGCGCCCTCGGGCTCATCCTGACGTTCGTCGGGATCTTCTTCCGCGGCCCGGGTTACAGCTTCGTGATCCCGTACCTGCCGTTCTTCGACAACACCTCGCCCGGGCTCCACTTCTCCCTCTGACGAGAGAACGGAACGACCGATGACCACCAGGACCCAACACCCATGAGCAATTACCACGTCGAGCCGGTCGACCGGCCGAAGGCGCTCGCCCCGGAGGCGATCAAGTCGCTCCGGCGGGCCCAGGTCAAGGGCGTCTCGCGGCGACAGCTGCTGCGCTACTCGATCGGTGGGGGCATCGGGTTGTGGCTTCTGGAGGTCACCGCAGGTTCGCTCGGCTTTCTCTGGCCGAACCTGACCGGGGGCTTCGGCAGCAAGGTCAAGATCGGGACGCTCGAGGCCCTCAAGCTCGCCAACAGCGCCCTCCCGATCAGCGACGGGTTCCCGGCCTATGTCCCCGACGCCCGCGCGTACGTGGTCCTGATCGATCCCGGCCAGCAGCAGTTCGTGCCTGGCGAGGACACGACCGGCGATGGGCATCCGCTGAACGTTCGCGGCCTGTACCAGCGCTGTCCCCACCTCGGCTGCAAGCCGAACCCGTGCCAGAAGAACTTCTGGATGGAGTGCCCCTGCCACGGGTCGCGCTACGACCGGCTCGGCATCAAGGCAGCCGGCGCCCAGTTCGGGCCGGCGGCCCGCGGGATGGACCGCTTCTCGGCGAGCGTCGACAGCGGCGGGGTTTTGACCCTCGACACCGGCAAGATCACGCTCGGGCCGCTGCCGATCGCCGTTGGCCAGCCCGGGATCATCCCGCCGCGCACGCCAACGGGCTGCATCTGATGGCCGAACAGCCTCCGTCGACGCCCGCGCCGATCCCGGACGGGTCCGGCGGACCGGGCGGCGACGCCGAGGAGCGCCTGCCGGCCACCGTCCCGCCACAGACACGGACGGCGGATCGCTTCACCGCGGCGCCGTCCGTCAAGGCCGTCGCCGGCCTGACGCCGGCACGCTCGGCCGGAATCGTCCGCCAGTCGGGGGCAGCCCGCTGGGTGGGCTTCCTGACCGTGGTGTTCGTGAGCCTCTTCGTGGTCGGTTACTGGTTCTACGAGCTCGGCGCCCCGGCCGGCATCTCGAAGCCGCGCCTGGCGATGGAGATCGAGCAGCAGCAGGTCACCGACGTGGAGCGCGGCTACAACCTGTACGAGGCGAACTGCGCCCGTTGTCACGGCCCGGGCGGGCTTGGGCCGACCGAACCCGACGCGCCCGCCAAGGCCGCCGCCGGCCAGGGTTACATCGGGCCCCAGCTGAACGCCCAGGAGAAGCTATTCGCCCACCTCAACGAGCAGTACCTCCGGAACGTCCTCACGGTCGGCGGGCGCTACGTGTGCGGCAACCCCAAGTCGGCGATGCCGGTCTGGTCGGACCAGGGCAACCCGCCCGGCCCGCTCAACTACCGCCAGATCGACGAGCTGATCGCTTTCCTCCGGGCGACGAGCGACCACGAGTACGACGTCCGCGACGGTTCCACCAACGAGCCGGTCATCGATCCGGCGACCGGCAAGGTCAGGACGATCACCGGCTGGCGCGATCCCAACTACAAGCCCGACCCTGCCGCGACGCCCTATCCCGATTGCTACATCGACGCGCTGACCGGGAAGGGCGGGTCCGCGGCGCCCGGAGCGTCCGGTGCCCCCGGAGCGTCCGGTGCCCCCGACGCGTCCGCCGACCCGAACGCGCCGACCGTGACCGTGACGGCGCCCACCGGAGCGGCCACGTCCGGCTTCGATCCGACCACCCTCGAGGCCAAGGCGGAGACCGCGTTCAGCCTCGTCTTCGACAACCAGGACGCGGGCGTGCCGCACAACGTCGTGATCAGCGACTCGGGCAACACACCGGTCGCAATGGGCAGCACCGACCCGTTCCCGGGAGCCGCGAAGAAGACCTACGCGGTGCCCGCCTTGAAGGCCGGGACGTACACGTTCCTCTGCCAGGTCCACCCCACGACGATGACCGGAACCCTCGAGGTCAAGTAGGAGGACCATGGCGCAGCAGGCCCTGCACCCGGGAACGAGACAGACGCGCGGACGGGCGGTGTTCGGCCTGCTCGACGCGAGCGGCTGGGCCTGGGCCTCGCTCAAGGCGAGCTTCTGGTTCATCCTCCTGATCTTCATGCTCGGGTATGTCCCGGATCGGGCGTACTACTTCACGGTCAACAAGACGATCGATCTGGGCATCCTCGCCTGGAGCCCGGTCAACTTCTGCCCCGAGGGCAACCTCTCGCTGCCTTGTCCGGCACCGGCCGGGGCGGTCGTGCCGTGGGCGACCTCGCCGGAGAACCTCGCGCTGCCCGAGGCGCGAACCGACGGCGCCATCGTCCAGTCGGGCACCTCGATCCTGTTTGTCGGCGGGTCTGATGGAGCGACCGCCTCGGACAAGACGTTCCTCACGAAGTCGGCCGGAGTCGGCAACTTCGACCCGGCCGGCTGGACCGATGGCCCGAAGCTGCCCGCGCCGCGATCCAACCTGTCAGTGATCTACTTCGGCGGCAAGATCTACGCGATCGGCGGGCTCGACG
Organism: Chloroflexota bacterium; assembly: GCA_013695505.1. Taxonomy (GTDB): domain Bacteria; phylum Chloroflexota; class Limnocylindria; order Limnocylindrales; family CSP1-4; genus CF-46. Next base: position 4,112 of record JACDAH010000425.1, read on the forward strand.
CCGACGGCAAGCCGACGACCTCGGTCTACGTCCTGTCGCCCGATGCGAAGACCGGCGACCTCGGTGAGTGGCAGACCGTCGAGGACCTGAAGCTGGATCTCGTCCTCCCCGAGGCACGGGCCGGCGCCGCGGTCGTGGCCGCCCCCGACGGGCTGCTCCTCGTCGGCGGGACGAACGGGACGGCGCCGGTCAACACGGTCCTCAAGACGACGTTTGACTCGAAGGGCAAGCCGAGCAAGTGGACGGCCCAGCCCGGAACGCTGTACGCCCCGGTGACCGACGCCGTGGCCGCGGTCGCCGGAAGCAACCTGTGGGTCTACGGCGGAACCGGCGCCGACGGCAAGGCGATCGCCACGGTCCAGCGCGGGGAGTTCGGGACCGGCGCCGAGGCCACGAAGCTGCTCCGCTTCGGGGTGAAGGGCGGCGGCGCGGACCTCCCGGGCCCACGGACCGACATCGTCGGCTTCGCGGCGAACGGTGCTCTGTACGCGATCGGCGGC
>JACDAH010000445.1 GCA_013695505.1 Chloroflexota bacterium
CCCGCCGAGGGCCGCGCCGCGGCAGGTGCGGGCGGGCCCCCGGCAGACGAGCACCGGAGCGAGGCAGGCGGCGGTCAACGGATCGATCTCTCGCTCCTCGGCTCGGCGCTCGCGGTGCTCGTGAACCAGGCCCAGAACGCGTTCGCCGGCAGCGTGCCCGGACGGCTCGGCAACGCCCACCCGAACATCGTCCCGTATCAGTCATTCGAGACCCTTGACGGTGCGATCGCCATCGCCGTCGGCAGCGAGCGCCAGTGGCCGCGCTTCTGCCGCGCCCTCGGGCTGCCGGCCCTCGCCGACGACCCGGCGTTCGCCACGAACGGGGATCGCGTGACCAACCGGGCAGACCTGGTTCCGACCCTGGCCGACCGGTTCGCCGAACGGACGACCGACGACTGGCTCGCCGCCCTCACCGCTGCTGATGTCCCGGCCGGTCCGATCAACGACATCGCGGCCGCGTTCGCCTCGCCGTGGGCCGCCGGCCGGACGGTCGACATCGAGCACCCGAAGCTCGGGACGATCCGCCAGGTCGCGCCGGCCTTCGATCTCCGGGCGACCCCGGCGATCGTCAGGGTTCCGCCGCCGCTCCTCGGTGAGCACACTGGCGAAATCCTGGCCGAGCTCGGCTTCGACGAGAGCGAGACGGCCCGCTTGCGGGCGGAAGGTATCGTCTGAGCCGGGATCGGGGCGCGGCGCGCGATCCACGGTGGGCAGGGGAGACAACACATGACGGTCGGGTACGCAGCGGCGTCGTTTCGACGATCCGGGCAGTGGCTCGCCATCGGCATCGCGGCCGCCGCCCTTCTCGCGGCGTGCGGTGGCAGCGCGTCGCCCCGTCCGACGGACCCGAGCCTGATCCTCACCAATTCGATCGCAGCGACGGCGGCCGTGCCGACCGTCAAGCTCCATGCCGAGGTCACCGCCACGATGGCCGGCTTCGGTGCGGCGAACGCCCACATGCAGATGGCGCTCGACGCCGACGTCGACGTCGCAACGCGCCAGTTCGTCGGTCGGTCGACAACGCGGCTGCCGGGCGAGCTGATCAATGCCGGCGCGCAGGCCGCGGTCCAGGTGTCCGAGATGATCGTGACCCAGACGGCATCGTTCAGCCGCGACAGCCAGACGGGACGCTGGATGAAAGTGGGCGGCGCCGGGTTCGCGGGCGGCCCGTCGAACGTCCAGGTCGCGACGATGATCAGCAACCTGCTCAGCAATCCGGCGCTCACGTTCGAGATGGCCGAGGCGGGATCCTGCAGCCTCGGCACCTGCGATCACGTGATCGTCCACGTCGACGGGCGGGCCCTCGCCCCGGCGCTCGGGCCGCTCCTCGGTGCGCCGGTCGATGCCTCGATGGCCCAGATGGTGCCCAGCTTTGACATCGACGTCCTCGTCGACCAGTCGACGTCGATCGTCAGCGAGCTCCGGACGAGCCTTTCGATGCAGGGCTCGTCCACGTCGCTGCTCCTGACGCTGAGCAATCCCGGCATTCCCGTCCAGATCGTGCCGCCGCCCGCGGCGCTGACCGATGACTTCGGGATGGGGAACGGCCCCTGTCTGGGCTGCGCGTTCGGCGGTGGTGGACAGGTCACCACGATCCTGGAGACCGTTGGCTCGGAGGTCGAGGCGACGCCGATGCTGTCGGACGGGCCATCGTCGGTGGAGTCGCCGTCCGCGCCCTGATCCATCGACCGTCTGCCGGCCTGAATCCTGCACGGCTGCACCGAACAGCGTCCGGGACTCGCGCCGGCCGCGCTAGACTCGGCTGGCCGCTCAACCTGCGGCGCCAGGGCCGCTCAGCCGGTCCTCGATCACACCCCGACGGACCGACCCCGCGATCGACCCCGGAGGATCTGATGACCGACGACCGCGAGCGCTGGGCGCTCATCCTCGGCGCCTCGAGCGGCATGGGCGAGGCGACCTCGCTGGCCCTGGCGTCGGCCGGCTACAGGATCGCCGGCATCCACCTCGACTTCCGGGCGGCGCTGACCCACGTCGAGGAGGTCAAGGCGGCGATCGCGGCGGCCGGCAGCGAGGCGCTGTTCGTGAACATGAACGCCGCCGACGACGAGAAACGGGCCGGGGCGCTGGCCCAGCTCCGAGCCCGCTTCGACGAGAGCGTCGCGGCCGGTCGCAAGCCGTATGTCCGGGTCGTGATGCATTCGCTCGCCTTCGGATCGCTCGTGCCGTTCCTCGCCGACGATCCCAGGAACGCGGTCGACCGCAAGAAGATGGAGATGACCCAGGACGTGATGGCCAACAGCCTCGTCTACTGGGTCCAGGACCTGTACCGCGGGGGCTTCCTCGATCGCGGCTCGAAGGTCTACGCGATGACCTCGGAGGGGACGAGCCGGGTCGTGCCCTCGTACGGCGTCGTGTCCGGAGCAAAGGCCGCGATGGAATCGCACATCCGCCAGCTCGCGATGGAGTTCGCCCGGCTGGACACGGGGATTGCCGCGAACTCGATCCGGGCCGGCGTCACCGATACGCCCGCGCTCCGCAAGATCCCGGAGAACCAGCGGATGATCGACGTCACGCTCGCCCGCAACCCCCATGGCCGGATGACGACCACCCGGGACGTCGCCGACGCGATCGTCACCCTCAGCGCGACCGACTCGGACTGGATCAGCGGCAACATCATCTCGGTGGACGGCGGCGAGTTCGTCACCGGCTGAGGCGTGACCGATCGCGGCGCGGACTGGGCGCTCCTGTCCCTGGAGCCGGCCGGGCCGTGGCCGGCGAGCCGGTCCTGAGCGTCGTCAACGGGCTCGGCCCGGATCTTCGCTCGGCGGGCGCCGTGGACCGGCCGGACGGCGTGACGGCTCCGAGCTGACGAACCCCCCGGATCACAGGCGACCGGTCAGGTCGGCCGAATGTACGCCCGCCGGGTGACTTTCGGTTGGCACCCGGCCGGGCTGCTGTCAACGACACTGCACCCGACGGCACCTTGCCGCTGCCGTCATGTCCGAAATCGAGCCGAGCGAGAGAGGCTCCACCGAATGACGGTCAACGCGGCGCGCCGCACCCGCCGGAGCCCGGCGAGTCCGCAGACGCCGATCATCGAGACTCCCGAATCGACGTACGCGCCGGACCCGACCTACGCGTCGTACGTTCCGAGCGGATCGTTCGCGATCGGCGAGATCGGCCAGACGGTGTTCGATTGCCCATCGTGCTCGCGCCCGCTGGCGCTCGGCGAGCGACGGTGCCCCGGCTGCCGCACCCGACTCGTCAACGGCGTCGTCATTCGCAAGGCATCGACGTTCGTTGCCCTCGGTCTCGCGGTCGGGCTGGTTGGCGGCGGCGCCATCGGGCTCCGGTTCGGCCTCGGCCAGCACGCCGCGGGCGGTGGCCCTGGGCCGATCGCCGCCGTCCCGGGTACGGCGCCGGCCGGTGGTGTCACGCCGTCGCTCGCGCCGGCCTCGACCGCCCCGCCGGCAAGGACGCCGGCGCCGCCCACTGGCAGTGACGTCCCGCCGGCTGCCCGTGCCTCTCTCGGACAGGTTGCCGGGATGTTCGGTCGGCTCAGGGTCGCCAGGGACGACCTCCAGCGCCAGGTCGCAGGACGGGTCCTGGACACGTCGGCCGTCGCCCGGACCCTCCGCGCGGTGTCCGCCGAATCGCTCTTTGGCCAGCAGCTCGCGACCCGGATCTCGGCGTGGCCAAGGGGGACCGCGGTGGGATCGGATCTGGCGACGTTCTACGGATCGATCCACGACACCGCGGCGCGCGGCCTCGTTGCCTCCGTCCGGAACGAGGCGGCCTATCGCTCCGCGGCACTTCTGATGATCGAGCTCCTCGACGGGATCGACGGAATCAACGGGATCGACGCGTCCGTCCAGTCGACCGCGGCTGCGGCCGGGCTGACCCTGCCGGAGCCGACCGCCGCCCCTTGACGACGCCCTACGGAACGGGCGGGGCCACCGGGCCGCCCATCGGCCCGCCCGTCGCCCCGAGCGTCGGCGCGTAGCCGGTCAGCTCCACGT
>JACDAH010000450.1 GCA_013695505.1 Chloroflexota bacterium
GTCTTGGCCAGGATGTCGCGGATGCCGGCCGCCTCGACGACGGCCCGGACGGCGCCACCGGCGATGACGCCGGTGCCCTGCGAGGCGGGCTTGAGCATGACGCGCGAAGCGGAGAAGACCTGGCGCACCTCGTGGGGGATCGTCGTCCCGACCATGGGGATCTTGATCAGGTTCTTCTTGGCGTCCTCGACGCCCTTGCGGATGGCCTCCGGCACCTCGCCGGCCTTGCCCAGCCCGGCGCCGACCGTGCCGGCGCCGTCACCGACGACGACGATCGCGCTGAAGCTGAAGCGGCGACCGCCCTTGACGACCTTCGCCACCCGGTTGATCTGGACGACACGCTCCTCGAGCGCGAGCTTGTTGGGATCGATCCGTGCCACGTCAGCTCCTCTTGATCAGAACTCGAGGCCGGCTTCGCGGGCGGCTTCGGCGAGCGACTTGATCCGCCCGTGATACCGGAACCCGGCTCGATCGAACACGACGCGCCCGATGCCGGCGGTTTTGGCCCGCTCGGCGACGAGACGGCCGACGACGGCCGCCTCTTCGGTCTTCGTCTGCTTGGAGCCGCGGAGCTCCTTCTCGGCTGTCGAGGCCGCCGCCAGCGTCTTGCCGGAGGCGTCGTCGATGATTTGTGCATAGATGTGGATGTTGCTGCGGAAGACCGCGAGACGCGGCCGCGACTCGGTCCCCTCCAGGCGGAGGCGGATCCGGTCGTGGCGCTTGCGTCGTGCGGCGCCGCGGCTGGCGACCTGCGTCATTTCGCTACTTCCTTCGGCTCTCTGGTCGGCGGGACACTATTTCTTGCCGCCGATCTTGCCGGCCTTGCCGGCCTTGCGCCGGATCTTCTCGCCCGCGTAGCGCACGCCCTTGCCCTTGTACGGCTCGGGCTTGCGAGTCGAGCGGACCTTGGCGGCGATCTGGCCGACGAGCTCCTTGTCGATGCCGACGACGGCGAGGCGGGTCGGGTTCTCGACTTCGAAGCTGATCCCGCTCGGCGGGTCGATCTCGATCGAGTGGCTGTAGCCCAGGTTGAGCGTCAGCTTCTCGCCGTTCTTCGTCGCCCGGTAGCCGACGCCGGTGATCTCGAGGCCTTTGCGATAACCCTCGGTCACGCCGATGACCATGTTGTTGACCAGGGTCCGGGTCAGGCCGTGGAGCTGCTTGTGGGTCTTCTGCTCCGTCGGCCGGGTGACGACGAGGTTGCCCTCCTCGCGGCTGACGGTCATGTCGGGATGAAGCTCACGGGTCAGGGTGCCCTTGGGGCCCTTGACCGTGACCCGCCGGCCCTCGATCGTCACATCGACGGCGGAGGGAACGGCAATGGGGAGTCGGCCGATACGGGACATGTCGTACCCCTACCAGACGAACGCGAGGACTTCGCCGCCGAGCTCGGCCTTGCGGGCCTGCGCGCCGGTCATGATCCCCTGGCTCGTGCTGACGATGACGATGCCCAGCCCGCCGAGGACGCGCGGGATGTCGGTCTTGCGGGCATACACCCGGAGCCCGGGCTTGCTGATGCGCTTCAGCCCGGACACGACCGGCACCTTGCCGTCGACGTACTTGAGGGTCAGGTGGAGGACGAGGGTCGGGCCGTCCTGCTCCTCACGGACGTCGGCGATGAAGCCCTCGTCCTTGAGGATGCTGGCGATCTCGCGCTTCGTCCGCGATGCCGGGACGACGACGTCGGTGTGGCGCGCCCGGGAGGCGTTCCGCACGCGAGTCAGCATGTCGGCGATCGGATCGGAGATGTTCATCTGGATTCCTACCAGCTCGACTTCGTGACGCCGGGCAGCTCGCCCAGGAGCGCGCGCTCCCGGAAGCAGATCCGGCACAGGGCGAATCGCCGCATGTATGCGCGCGAACGCCCGCACACGAAGCAGCGGCTATAGCCGCGAACCTTGAACTTCGGCTCGCGCTTTGCCTTTGCGATCAACGACTTCTTGGCCATGGTCTCCTCCCCCGCTCTACGAGGCGAAGGGCATGCCGAGGAGTTCAAGAAGCTTCTTGCTCTCCTCGTCGGTCTTCGCCGTCGTCACGATGCTGATCTCCAGCCCGCGGAGACGGTCGACTTTGTCGTATTCGATCTCGGGGAACGCGAGCTGCTCGCGAAGCCCGAGGCTGTAGTTGCCACGCCCGTCGAAGGACTTGCTCGGCACGCCGCGGAAGTCGCGGATGCGGGGCAGGGCGAGCGTGGTCAGGCGATCGAGGAAGTCCCACATCCGGTCGCCCCGGAGCGTCACCTTGGCACCGACCGTGTTGCCTTCCCGCAGGCGGAACTGGGCAATCGATCGCTTGGCCTTGGTGACGATCGGCTTCTGGCCGGTGATCTTGGTGAGATCGCCGACGGCCGCGTCGAGCGCCTTGGCATTGCTCAGGGCCTCGCCCAGGCCGATGTTGATGACGACCTTGGCGACCTTCGGGATCTCCATCGGGTTGCCGTATTCGAACTGCTTCTGGAGCGCGGGCGCGATGTCGCTCGCATAGCGCTCGTGGAGCCGACTGGTCACGACTTCACCTCGAGCTGCTCGCCGCAGTGACGGCAGACGCGGACCCGGCGGCCGTTGTCGAGCGTCCGATGGGCGATCCGGGTCGGCTTGTCGCAGTGGCTGCAGACGACCATCACCTTGCTCAGCGACAACGGTTGGGCCAGGTCGAGGATCCCGCCCTGGGTGATCTTCGGCGTCCGGTCGGTGGTGTTGGCGCTCTGGCGCGGCTTGGTGTGGCGCTTCGAGATGTTGATGCCCTCGACGACCACCGCGGTCGTGACGAGGGGCGACATCCTGTCGAGCCGGCTGCCGTACTTGGTCCGGGTCTTCTTCAGGCCCTGGGGATCGCGCACGACGCGCTCGACCTTGCCGCGCTTCCCGGCGTCCTTGCCGGTCAGGACGACGACCGTATCGCCGCGCCGGATCTCGGCGACCTTCGTCACCTTGCGCTGGGGCTGGGGTGCAGCCATCACAGCACCTCCGGGGCGAGCGAGACGATCTTCATGTAGTTGCGGTCGCGGAGCTCACGAGCCACCGGGCCGAAGATCCGGGTGCCGCGCGGGTTGCCCTGGTTGTTGATCAGAACGGCGGCGTTCTCGTCGAACCGGATGTAGCTGCCGTCGGGCCGGCCGTATTCCTTGGCCGTTCGAACGACGACTGCGCGAACGACGTCGCCCTTCTTGACAGCGGCATTCGGGATCGCCTGCTTGACGCTGGCGATGATCACGTCGCCAACGCCGGCCGTGGTCTTCAGCGAGCGGCCCATGACCCGGATGCACTGGATCGAGCGAGCCCCGGTGTTGTCGGCGACGCGCAGGCGAGACTGCGGCTGGATCACGCCGACGCCTCCTGGCCGGGCTCGGCCGGGACGGTCTCGCCATCGGCTGCGCCATCCTCGTCGGCCGCGTGACGGCCCGGATGGGCGGCGGCATGGATCGCCTCGTCGGTCTCGACCTCATCAACCATGATCTCGTTGGGGTTGCCGTGCTCGCCGGCGCGCTGGACGACCTTGATCAGCCTCCAGCGCTTCGTCGCCGACAACGGCCGCGACTCCTCGATGACGACGGTGTCGCCGGTGTGGGCGTCGTTGAGCTCGTCGTGCGCCTTGAACTTGGTCGAGAGCCGGATCACCCGCTTGTAGAGCGGGTGGCGCGCCAGGCGCTCGACGGACACGACGATCGTCTTGTCCATCTTGTCGCTGACCACGCGGCCGACCTTCGTCTTCCGCTTGTTTTCCACCTGGGGGGTTGCTCCTGTCATCGCGTGATCTCCCTCACGCCGTCTTCGCGTGGGCGCCGAGGCGCTCTCGCTGGACGGTCAGGATCCGCGCGATCGTTCGCCGCGTCTGCGGGATCGTGCTGTAGTCCTTGAGTTGACGCGTCGAGAGCGCAAAGCGGGCCTGCCAGAGGTCCTGCTTCGCCTCGCGGAGGGCGTTCTCGAGCTCGGTGTCGGAGAGCTCGCGGACCTTAACGATGTCCATCGTTGGCCTCCGTCACGTTGTCCCGGGGCACGACCCGGGTCTTCACCGGCAGCTTGTGGCTGGCGAGGCGCATCGCCTCGACGGCCGACTCATGGTCGACGCCGGCCATCTCGAACAGGATCCGGCCGGGCTTGACGACCGCGACCCAGTGATCGGGAGCGCCTTTGCCCGAGCCCATCCGGGTTTCGGCCGGCTTCTTCGTCGCCGGCTTGTCCGGGAAGATCCGGATCCAGATCTTGCCGCCGCGCTTGACCGAGCGAGTCATCGCCCGCCGGGCAGCCTCGATCTGGCGACTGGTGATCCAGGCCGGCTCGAGGGTCGAGAGGCCATAGTCTCCGAACGAGACCGTATGGCCGCCCTTTGCCAGGCCGGACATCCGGCCGCGCATCACCTTGCGGTGCTTGACACGCTTCGGCATCAACATCGGTCAGCTCCCCTGCCCGACGACGGCAGCGGCCGGCACGGCGTTGCTCGGGGCGGTCCGCTCGGTGGCGAAGTCGCCGCGGTAGATCCAGACCTTGACGCCGATCCGACCGTAGGTCGTGTGAGCATGGATCTGGCCGTAGCTGATGTCGGCGCGGAGCGTCCCGAGCGGGATGCGCCCCTCGCGATCCCACTCGCGGCGACCCATCTCCGAGCCGCCGAGGCGGCCGGCGACGGCGATCCGGACGCCCTTGGCGCCAGCCTTCATGGAGCGCTGGATCGCCTGCTTCATGGCCTTCTTGAAGGCGATGCGGCGGCTGAGCTGGCCGGCGATGTTCATCGCGACCAGGTGGGCGTCCAACTCCGGCTGGCGGATCTCCTTGATCTCCAGCTTGACCCGGCGCTTGGTGATCCCGCCGATCTGCTGGCGAAGGACCTCGACATTGGCGCCACCCTTGCCGATGACGATCCCGGGCTTGGCCGTGTGGATCGTGACCGTCACGTGGTTGATGCCGCGCTCGATCTCGACGCCGGACACGCTCGCGTTGGCGAGCCGCTTCTCGACGAGCGTGCGGATGCCGATGTCCTCCTTGAGGAGGTCCGTGTATTCCTTGTCCGCGTACCACTTCGCGGTCCAGGTGCGGGTGACACCCAGGCGGAAGCCGTACGGATGGACTTTTCTGCCCATATCAGGCCTCCCGGTCCGCGACGACGATCGTGATGTGAGTCATGGGCTTGTGGATCGGGAACGCCCGACCCTGGGCCCGTGGCCGCCAGCGCTTGATCGTCGGGCCCTCGTTCGCTTGGGCATCGGCGACGATCAAGTCCTCGGCGGACAGGTTGTGGTTGTTCTCGGCATTCGCCGTGGCGCTCTTCAGCACCGCCAGGACGTCGTGGGCGGCGTGCTGGGGCATGAATTTGAGCAGGGCCGCGGCCTCCTCGACCGGCCGGCCCTTGATCGCCGCGACGACGAGGTTGGCCTTCCGGGTGGAGCCGCGGAGGTATTTGGCAGTGGCGGAAACGCGCACGGGTCCTCGGCTCCTACTTCAGGGTCGTCGACCGCTCGGTGTGCTTGCCGTGCCCGCGGTAGTTGCGGGTGTGGGCAAACTCGCCGAGGCGATGTCCGACCATGTTCTCGGTCACGTAGACCGGGACGTGCTTCTTGCCGTTGTAGACGGCGATGGTGTGTCCGATGAATGTCGGGAAGATCACCGACGCCCGAGACCAGGTCTTCACGACCTTCTTCTCGTTGCGCCGGTTCATCTCCTCGACCCGCCCCTGGAGGCGGAGCTCGATGAACGGGCCCTTCTTGACGGAACGGGACATCTAGCTACCTCCCTCCCTAGGACTTGCGATGACGCGATCGGACGATCAGCCGTCCGGTCGTCTTGGCACGACGGGTTCGATAGCCCATCGCAGGCTTGCCCCACGGCGTCTTCGGCGGCATTCCGGTTGGCTGCTTGCCCTCGCCACCACCGTGCGGATGGTCGCGAGGATTCATCGCCGATCCGC
>JACDAH010000494.1 GCA_013695505.1 Chloroflexota bacterium
CTCCCGATCGAGCCCGACGCGCGCTGCGAGGAACCGCTTCGGCCGGCAGAGCAGGATCACCCCGGCGTTCAGCGACTCACCACGCTCGACCCGCGGGACGACACGAACGATCGCATACTGGAACGGATGGCCGGTCACCGGCTCCTCGCCTCCGCCCGGAGCCGATCGACGTCTTCGACGAACGGCCGCGGAGCCTCGAGCCGGCGCCGGAGGTACGTGACGTATGCGGCCCGCTGAGCTTCCGCATCGCCGATGAGCGGATCGGGTGCGAGCCAATCGTCCGGGATGGCGACGACCAGCCCGGCAAGCAGCGTGTCATCGACGATGGGAGCGAGGCGCTCGTCGATGGCCGCGAGCGACGACGCGAACGGCAGCAGGACATGGTCGGCCAGCCGCTCCGCGTGCGACCGGCGGGCGTGACCGTCCGGGTCGCGCCACGTGTAATGGATCGAGAAGCCAGCACCGTGGTCGATCAACCACGGCCGGCCATGCCAGACCAGGAGGTTCGGGTTCTTCGGCGATCGGTCGGGGTTCGCCGTCAGGGCGTCGAGCCACATCACCGTGGCCGCCCAGTCGGGATCTGGCGCCGCGTCGACGACCGGGTTGAACGTCATGGCGCCCGGCAGGAAGTCGAGACCGATGTTCCGGCCGACGCTCGCGACCAGCAGGTCGTGGATCTCCTGGTCGGGCTCGCTATCGGCGATTCCGGCCTCGAGGTCGACCGCCACGAGGTCCGGCACGAGGAGCCCCAGCGCGCGGCCGATCTCGCCCGCGAGCCATTCCGCGACGAGGACGCGCGGGCCCTGGCCGGCGCCCCGGAACTTGACGACGTACAGACCGTCGTCGTCGGCTTCGACGAGCCCCGGCAGCGACCCGCCCTCGCGGAAGGGGGTCACGTAGCGGGTCGCTCGGACGGCGCGCATTGCCCGGACACCCGTGGGTGTGGCCGCCGAGCCTGTCATTGCGGGTTCCTCACCGCGGATCCCTCACCGGCTCGCCAGCCCCGCGGCCTCGATCGCGTCCGCGGCCTTCGCGACGCCGTCCCGAGCCCGGATCTCCGCCCCGATCCGGGCCATCCGGCCGCGCAGGTCGGCGTCCGCAAGCAGCCCGTCGATCGCTCCACGCAGTTCGTCGTCCTCGAACGCGTACGTCGGAAGCCGGACGCCGAAGCCTGTCTCGTCGACCCGCTGGGCGTTGTCGTACTGGTCCCAGAAGAGCGGCAGGACGACCATCGGCTTGCCGAAGTGGAATGCCTCGGTCGTCGTGTTGTTGCCGCCGTGGGTGATCACGAGGTCGACGAGCGGAACGATCTTCGTCTGGGGCAGGAAGTCGGCGCCCCACATGTTCGGGGCAAGCTCGTACTCGGCGTGCTGGGGACCCTTCGAGACGATGTAGCGATGGGGCGTGTCGCAGAGGACGGCGACGAGACGCCGCATCAGCGCGACATCGGCGCTGCCGAGCGACCCGAGCGACAGGTAGATCAGGGCCGAGCCGGCGGGCCGGTTCGCAAGGTCCGCGGGGAGCTCGAACGCTCCATCGGTCGCCCGCACGGACGAATCGAGCCGGCGCCACGTCGCGTCGAGGGGGCGACGATCGACGTAATCGGCCACCTGCGGGTAGACGTACAGGTTCAGGTCCGGCGAGGGATGGATGAACTCCAGCTCCGGCAGGGGTGCCGTGCCCTGGCCGCGGCACCACGCGTCGAAGTCCTCCCAGGTCGGGCGGTGGGTTCGGTCGTACTCCTCGTGGAACGCCTCCCACTGGCTCCGGTCGTCGGCCGGCAGGCCGGAGTAGGCCGGCGCGATCTCGCGGCCGGCATCACCGGACCCGCGGATCTCGAGGGGGTTGCACGACACGATGCGAACGAACGGCTTGCCCGCGGTCTGGAGGGCCGGAAACGAGACGACGTTGTCCTCGACGATCACGTCCGGGCGGTTGCGGGCGATGATCTCGCGGAGCCTCGGCTCGCAATATTTCGCGCCGTCGATCAAGGCCTGCCACGTCGGCTGCATGAACGTCGCCAGCTGCTCGATCGTCGGCTTCCGGAACTCCGGCGCGGTGTCGCGGATGAAGTCCTTCCAGAACTGCCCGGCGTCCTGGGGCGGGGCGTCCGGAGCGGGCTCGGGCGACGGGGCGAGGTCGACGAGATCCTCGACGAAGCCGAGCGGCTCGAGCCGGCCCCTCCACGACGCTTCGGCGGCGAAGACGACGCGGTGGCCGCGCTTGCGGAGGACGTCACCGATCCCGACGCAGTTGTTCGTCGGGCCGTATGCCGACTCGGGCATGAACAGGATGGTCAGCGGCTGGGCCATCATCTCCTCGTGATCAATCGTCTCGTCGCCGCATCCTACCCGTCCGACCCTCGCCTGCTGGCCGAGTTGCGCGCGGCCGCGCCGGCCCAGCCCGCGCCGGAGCCCGTCGCCGGGGGCTACGCTGGCGTGAACCTCTCCGGGCGCGAGCCGGTGGCGGCAGTCCGGCTTGGCGATCGCCACGCCGTCGCGCTGTTCGACGAACCCGACGGATCGTTTCTCGTCGTCCCGATGACTCGCGACCCGATCCTCGTGACGTCGTGGCGGGTCGCCGCGCCGGGCGACGGCGTGTCCGCGTTCGTGGCCGGCGTCCCGC
>JACDAH010000517.1 GCA_013695505.1 Chloroflexota bacterium
GTCGGCGGCAGGGGCGTCCCGATCCCGGGCCGACGGCCCAGTGACCCTGGGCGCCAGCGCTCGGGTCGGCTCGACCATCGGCATCCTCGAGCGGCTCCTGATCGTCGTCTTCGTGCTGACCGGCACCGACGTCGCGATCGGGTTCGTGGTGGCAGCCAAGACGCTCGCCCGGTTCCGGCTACTCGACGACCGCGACTTCGCCGAGTACTACCTGCTCGGCACGCTGGCGAGCGTCGCCGTGGCGATCGTCACGGCGCTCGTCGGCCGGGCCGCGTTGGGCGCGCTGCTCGCCTGAGCGTCCGCGCCGCCGCGCAGCCTGATCACCCGTCGAACCCGCCGAGGCCGGGTCCGGCTTCAGACGCGGGCTGCCGGCGCAAGGCTCGCCAGCCGGTCAGCTGCCGCCCGGAGGGTTTCGAGCCGTTTCGGAAAGGCGAACCGGAGCTTGGTCCGTCCGAGCTCGGGACGGGAGAAGAACGACGACCCGGGCACGGTCGCCACGCCCGGGTCGGCGATGAGCCGGCGGGCAAAGGCGACGTCGTCCTCGTCGGTCAGGTCGCGGATGTCGGTCATCGCGTAGTAGGCGCCGGCCGGGCGATGGACCCGGAACCCGGCCGCCTCGAGCGTGGGGAGGAGGACGTCGCGCCGCTCGCGATAGCCCGCCAGGAGGGCGTCGTAGTAGGCGTCGGCCATCGTCAGGCCGGCGACCGCCGCGTGCTGGAGCGGGGCCGCCGCGCCCACCGTCAGGAAGTCATGGACCCGCCGCACGCCGACCGTCAACTCGGGCGACGCGATCACCCAGCCGACCCGCCAGCCCGTCACCGAGTACGTCTTCGACATCGAATCGATCGAGACCGTCCGCTCGGCCATGCCGGGCAGCGTCGCGAGCGGAATATGCTCGCCCTCGTAGACGAGGTGCTGGTAGATGTCGTCGGTGAAGGCGATCAGGTCGTGCTCTCGGCAGAGGTCGGCGACGAGGTCCAGCTCCTCGCGCGTGAAGACCTTGCCCGTCGGGTTGTGCGGCGAGTTGACGACGATCGCCCGGGTCCGCGGCGTGACCGCGGCACGGAGCTCCTCAGGATCGATCCGCCAGTCCGGCTCGTGGAGGGTGACGTAGCGGGGGATCGCGCCGGTCAGGATCGCGTCCGGGCCGTAATTCTCGTAGAACGGTTCGAACACGATGACTTCGTCGCCCGGGTCGAGCAGCCCGAGCATCGCGGCGATCATGCCCTCGGTTGCGCCATTGACGACGGAGATCTGGGCGTCCGGGTCGACGGTCCAGCCCGGATGGAAGTGGGCGGTCTTGGCCGCGATCGCGTCCCGTAGCGGCTTGGCGCCGAACGTGATCGCGTACTGGTTGTGATCCGCGGCAACGGCCTCGGCAGCGGCCGCCTTCAGCTCCGGCGGGCAGGCGAAGTCCGGGAAGCCCTGAGCGAGGCTGACCGCGCCGGCGGCGACCGCCAATCGGTTCATCTCGCGGATGACGGACTCGGTGAATGACTCGGCCTTGCGACTGATCCGGAGCATGCGTCGAATAGTAGGCTCATGGCGGTGAAACTCGATCTCCGGTTCATCATTCCCGGGCGGCAGCTGTCCGACAGGGCGATCCTGGTGGCGGCCGATGGCGGGCTGCCCAGGGCGGATGTCGAGGGCGACGAGAACGAGGCGGCGATCATCGCCGTCGATTCGCTCTTGCGGGAAACGTGGGACTTCCGAGCCGCGGTCCTCGAGACGCATCCGAAGTGGAAGGACGTCCCGGACGGCGATTCGATTCCGACGCTGGTCTGGACGGAGCCGGCGCCAGCTGACTGGACGCCGCCGCCGAGTGCGGCCTTCGGGCCGATTCCGGTCGATCCAGGCGACCTCCCGGTCACGATCCGCGCGGGCGCCGTCGAGCTCCTCGACGAGCTTCGCGGGGGCGCGCCGCCGCCCGAGCTCCGGCCGCGCTGGGCCCGCCCCGGCTGGTTCGATCGAGCGTCGGCGTGGATGCGTGCGGCATCCGCCGCGGCCGGGCGGCCGCTCACCGGACAGCCGCGGCCGTTCTTCCTGCGCGGGATCTCGGCCCTTCTGCGCGCCCCGACAGACGGCCCGGACCTCTTTCTCAAGGCCGTCTTCCCGCCATTTCACGCCGAGCCGGTCCTGTCCCGCCTCCTCGCCGAGCGCTTCCCGGCAACGGTCCCGGCCGTGGTCGCGATCGAGCCCGACGAGGGTTGGCTGGTGGTCGAGGACATCGGGTCGGCGTGGGTCGGCGAGGTGCCGGAAATGGACCGGCCCGACGCTCTCCGCCGTGGGGCGAGGGCCCTGGTCGCCATGCAGCGCGAGTTTGCTCCCGACGCGGCTGCGATCCGGACCCTGCTGGATGCCGGCGCGCCGCATCGTCCGCTTGTCGCACTCGGGGACTCGATGGCGGCCGCGATCGGCCCGGACGGGATGGGCGTCGCCGACGGCGGGATCGAGCCGGACCGGGCGCGCCGGGTCCTCGAGGCACTGGCCGGTTCCATCGCGGCCGCCGAGGCGATCGGGCTGCCCGAGACGGTGGTTCACGGTGACTTCCATTCCGGCAACGCTGCCTTCGTCGACGGCCGCATCGTGATCATCGACTGGTCCGATGCCGCGATCGCCAGCCCGGCGATCGACCTGGCGACCTGGGTCGCCTGGAGCGGCGACCGCCAGGCCGAGATCGACGCAGCGACCGACGGCTGGGTGGACGCGTGGTCGGCGATGGTGGACGGCGACGCCCTGAGGGCCGTCATCGACGACGTGCTGATCGTCGGTGCTGCCTATCAGGTCGTCAGCTACGACGGGATCCGGCGCAACCTCGAGCCCGCGACCCGCTACACGATGACCGGCGGCGGCGACCACTTCCTCAAGGAGCTGGAGAAGATCCGCGACCGCCGCGCGAGGGCCATTCAGACGAGCTGACGCGGGATCGTCTCGAGCCAGCCGCGTTCGAAGAACGGGGCGCCGTCGAGGGAGACTCGCAGGCCGACGTTCATGTGGAAGTCGGTCGTGGTCGTCCGGATCGTGCCGCTGGCCTCGATCAGGATCTCGGACCCGTCCTCGCGCAGCCGGTAGACGACCTCGTTGTGCATCCGGGCGTGCGCCGGGTCGGCGTCGCGGGCCGTCATCTCGAGTGATTCGCCGGTGTACAGGGTCGTCCTGCCGTCGGGGAGGGTTGTCTCGCCGAACTCGCTCGTCCGGACCGTTACCGAACCGTTGATGACGTCCTCGACGACCTCCCACCGCGGCGGGTCGCCGCGGTACGAGCCGATCTCGCGCAGGCCGGCCGGCGAGGTCTTGAACGGCGGGACGTCGGCACCGGGGTGGCCGACGGGCAGGGTCGGCAGGACCAGGCGCGAAGCTCCCGAAGCGTCGCCCGCCTGGCCGCCGAGATGGATCCCGTATTCGGCCGGAAACGGCGAGGGCCAGACGACCGGCCACATCGCCGACGCGACCGACAGGCGGATCCGGTGGCCGGCCGCGAACCGGTGGGCGGTCGAACGGAGACCGATCCGGACCTCCGTCGGGATGCCAGGCTCGAGGGCCTCGGCGTCCTCGTGCGACGAGCGGTGCGTCAGGTTCAGAATCCCGGCGCTGACCTGGAACGGCGTCCCGTCCGGGGCGACGTCCTGGAGCCGGACGACCCCGGTCGCGACCGGCACGGGCGATTCCCAGCGGAGAACCACCGACCCGCTTCCGACGACGTCGAGGTCGGCGGCGAGCGGCTCGGAGGTGAACGTCGGCCCGAACGCGTCGTCCGCCCGGAGGTCGCGGGCC
>JACDAH010000149.1 GCA_013695505.1 Chloroflexota bacterium
CGGCGGCGGGGACTAGGATGCTCGGTAGCCGGGTCCATGACCGTGGGCCCGGGTCCAGGTGGGAGAAACCGCCGTGGATGCTCAAGCGGACGAGGCTCGCTCAGACGACGCACGAAGAGCGCTCGTCCTGCACGATGCGAATCTCATCGTCGATCTCATCGAGTTGACGCTCAATCACGGCCTGTTCGTGGTCCGCTCCGCCCGCGATCTCGGTGAAGCCGAGGCGATCTTGTCTGAATGGCACCCGCACCTGTCGATCGTCGACATGGACCACGACGACAGCACGACGTTTCTCAGCCGGATCGACGCGACCAATCGTCTCCGTGGCAGCGTCACCCCGGTCCTCGGCCTGACCCGTCGCGGTGATCTCACGACCAAGCTCCACGCCTTCGACCTCGGCGTGGACGACATCCTGACCGTGCCCTTCTCGCCCGAGGAGCTGCTCGCCCGAGCGATCGTCATCAGCCGCCGCGCGACCGGAACCGATCGGCCGATCGTGCCGACGATCCGGATCGGCGAGATGGAGATCGATATCGTCAATCGCGAGGTCCGGGCCGGCACGTCGGTGGTCCATCTCAGCGGCATCGAGCAGAGCCTGCTGTATCTCCTCGCGAGCCGAAGCGGCCGGGTCGTCACGCGAGAGCAGATCCTCGATGTGATCTGGGGCCCGGATTTCGTCGCCGAAAGCAACATCGTCGACCGTCACGTCCGGAGCCTCCGGATCAAGCTCCAGAACGACTACCGCACGCCGCGGTTCATCGCGACCGTTCCCGGCCAGGGCTACCGCTTCATCCCGACCTTCACGAACGCCGGTTGGAACGTGAGATCCGAGGGCGCCGGCGGGCAGACGGGCGGCGAGCCGCCCCACAAGAAGTAGGGCTAGCCGTCGAGCGGGCGCGACCGGACGAATGGCGCCGCGGGCTCGCGGTCACTCCGGATCTGGACGGGCTTGCCGCGCAGGAGCACGCCGCGCATCGCCCGGACGATGTCGTCCGCAGCCCGCTCGTCGACCTCAACGATCGAGAACCGACCCGATATCTGGATCGCCCCGATCGCCCGAGCCGGCAGGCCGGCTTCGTTCGTGATCGAGCCGACGAGGTCTCCCGGACGAATTCCGGTCTCGCGACCGGCCCCGATCCAGAGCCGCGTCCAGGCGCCGCCGTCGCGACCCTGACCGCGTGCCTCGCCGGCCGAGCCGTCCGCTGAGCTCGGCGACCGTCGGCCCTGCGGACCGCGGTCGGGGCGGACGCCAGAGCCTGGTCGAACGGACCGATCGGCCCGGTCGGGTCGGTCGCCGAACAGCGACGCCGGAGCGATCTCCGATTCGGCTCCGTCGCCATCTCGGCTGGCCGCAGCCTCGGCCAGGCTCACCGCGGCGAGGGCGATGTCGACCACGTCGAACTCCTCGGCCAGCGGCTCGACCACCGCCCGGAAGCGATCGAGCCCGTCGCCCAGGATCGCCTCGCGGAGGCTCCCCCGGAGGACTTCGAGGCGGCGCTCGCGAAGGTCGGCCACGGTCGGGATCCGGGCAACCTCGAGTCGGGTCCGCATCGCGGACTCGATGTTCCGCAGCAGACGGTGCTCGCGCGGCTCGACCAGGGTGATCGCCACGCCTTCGCGGCCCGCCCGGCCGGTCCGCCCGATCCGGTGAATGTACGCCTCGGGGTTGGCCGGGATGTCGTAGTTGACGACGTGCGAGACATGGTCGATGTCGAGGCCGCGCGCCGCGACGTCGGTCGCCACGAGGACATCCAGGCTGCCGTCGCGGAAGCGGCCCATGACCCGATCGCGCTGGTTCTGGTCCATCCCGCCGTGGAGCGCGGCCGTGTCGTGGCCCTGCGCCGCGAGCCGTCCGGACAGGTCGTCGACCTCACCGCGCGTCCGCGCGAACACGAGGGCCGAGGTGGGGTCCTCGAGATCGAGGATCCGGCCGAGGGCGACCGACTTGTCGGCCCGACGGACCACGTAGGCGACCTGGCGGACCTTGGCCGCGGTCTCGCGGCTGCGCCGCTCGCGGTCGATCCGGACGCGGACGGGATCATTCAGGTGGCGCTTCGAGATCCGGGCGATCGGCGGTGAGATCGTGGCGGAGAACAGCGCCGTCTGGCGGGCGGCCGGGGTGGCGGTCAGGATCGCCTCGAGGTCCTCCGCGAAGCCCATGTCGAGCATTTCGTCGGCCTCGTCGAGCACGAGCGTGGCGACGCCGCTGAGGTCGAGCGTCTTGCGTTTAATGTGGTCCAGCGCCCGTCCCGGCGTGCCGACGACGACGTCGACGCC
>JACDAH010000524.1 GCA_013695505.1 Chloroflexota bacterium
CCCGCCGAACCGCGCGCGCAGGCCGAGCGCGAGCGGCAGGGTCTCGAGGTCGTTCGCGTGCCACACCGCCGCCCGCGGGACGAGCCCATCCACGACGGCCGCCTCCACGCGATTGCCCCAGTCGCGCAGGCGCAGCGGGCGATGGCCGGCGAACACGACGGAGCGCGCCCGATCCTCGATCCAGCCGCCGACGACGGCCGATGGCAACCGCCGCCCGACCGACCGGGCGAGCCCGTCGAGGCCGCGCCCGCCGTAGTGGTAGACCAGCGTGAGGGCGACCCACGGCAGGAGGATGATCGTGCCGAGGATGCCGGCGACTCCGGAGACCTTGTCGCCCGGGCGGCCGGCGAGCCGCCGACGAATCGCGGCGGAGACCTCGCGCCGGAACCGCCACGGCCGGGTGATCCGCGAGCGATTGCGCCAGATCCTCGTGTCGACCGGATCGGAGCCGAACCGGATGACCTCGACCCCGTCAGTCGTCTCGCGCTCCGGAAGGCCGCGCCCGACGACGGCCACGACGACGACTCGATCGCCGAGCGCTGCCAGGCTCAGGGTCTCGTTCAGGACCCGCGAGTCGTGGGTAAAGACGTTGTGGACGAGGGCGACGACGGTTCGGCGCTGCGGCGACGGTGCCGGGCTCGGCGAGGTCATGGCCAGCCACCCGCGCGGCTGCGCTCATCTCCGACCGCCAGACGGTCGATCACCGCGAGGTAGGCCGCCGCCTGCCGGTCCCACCCGAGGGCGGCCAGGCATTCGGTCGACGCCGCGACCGCTCTCGAGCGAGCCTCGGGATCGTCGACCACCGCAAGGATCGCGCGGGCGAGATCGTCGGGGTTGCCGCTTCGATACAGACCGACCGAGCCCGGCGGGAAGTAGTGCTCCACGGTCGGCAGGGCCGAGGCGATGACCGGCTTGCCCATCGCCGCGTACTCGAAGATCTTCGTCGAGAGACTCCGCTCGGTGAACGCGTCGCGGCGGGTGGGTGCGAGCCCGATATCAGCGGCGGCCACGACCCCGGGGACGGCCTCGAGCGGGATCCGTCCGCCGAACCGGACCCGCTTGGCGATCCCCAGCTCGGCGGCCAGTCGGCGCAGCTCGGGCTCGCTGTCGCCGCGGCCGTAGATGTCGATCTCGATCGCGAGGTCCGGCCGGGCCGCGGCGACCGCGGCGACGGCTTGGAGCGCGACGTCGAGCTCGTAGATCGGGGTCAGGGCGCCGGTGTAGACGAGGCGGAGGACGCCGTCGGCCATGAAGCCACGCTCCGCGGCGGCCACCCGATCGAACAGCTCGAGCGACGGGCTGTTGAGGATGACCGTGACCTTGTCGGCGGCCACCCCGATGTCGCGGAGCCGCCCGGCCAGCGACTCGTTGACCGTCAGGATCGCGCTCGCGAGGCGGATGGAGACTCGCTCCTGGGCATTGAGGACGGTTCGGGCGAGCCGATTCGAGGCGCGCGGAAAGCGGCTCTCGAAGAACTCCGGCATCGCCTCGTGGAGGTCGAGCAGGATCGGCACCCCGACCATTCGAACGGGGAGGCCGGCAACGACGAGAAAGTCGGGCAGGCTGTTGATGTCGACGAGCCCGAAGGGCCGCTGGCCGTGGGCGCGGGTCAGGCCGACCGCGGCTCGGATCAGGAATTCGACGTACTCCGCGACGTAGGTCGGCAGGCCGGCGCCCTGATGGCGGCGGACCGGGAGGTGGTGGATCCGCAGGCGGTCGCGCTCGACGAGCGGGACCTCGCCGGGCAGGCGGAGCGAGAACACCTCGACGGCGCGGCCCGACGCCAGAAGCGCCTCGACCTTGCGCCGAACGCGGGCATCTTCCTCGAAGTAGGCGTGGACGACGACCGCGACCGGTCGAGGCGCCGGGGACGGGGCAGGCACGCCCGGCATCCTAGAGCGTCGGAGCGGTCGGCGGACCGTCGAGACCACCGAGACCCGCAACCAGCGCCCGATAGCGTTCGGCGGCGATCGGCCAGCTGAACTGCTCGCGGGCGGACGCGGCGATCCGCCGGCGGCGGGCGAGGGCCGCCTCGGGGGCAACATCGAGCACCTTGCGGAGCGCCGCGGCGAGGTCGCCGGGAGCCAGTGACCGGGCGACGACGCCGAGGTCGTACCGGGCGACGATCTCGGCCATCACGGGCAGGCCGGGACCGACGACGACCGGCGTCCCCGCCGCGATCGCCTCCCAGAACTTGTTCGGGGTCGAGGCGCGCTGATTGGCCGAGACCGGCGGAAGCGGGACAAGTGCGACGTCCGCCGATGCGGTCCAGGCGAGAAGTTCGTCGGGGTGGACCGCGGGCAACGTCATGTGGCGGCCGGCGAAGCGCGGGTCCGCGTCGCGAGCGAGGCTGGCGGCCAGTCCCCGCCCGAACCCGATCAGGCACAGGACGGCATCGGGGACCTCGAGGATCGCTTCCGCCGCCGCGTCCAGCCCGAGGTTCGGCCCGAGCCGGCCCTGGAAGACGACGACTCGCGTGCTCGCCGGCAGGGCCAGCCGGGTCCTGATGAGGTCCGGCGGCGCACTCTCCGGGCCGAGCGTCTGCTCCGGCCAGTTCGGGATGACGATCGGCAGGTCCGTCTCCCAGCGCGCCGCAAGCGGCCCGGCAAGCGCGTCGTTGACGGTCGTCCTGGCATCCGCCGCCCGCGCCCAGCCTCGCTCCCGCGCCTGGATCATCGCCCGGGCCGGACCCGGCGCGCCGAGCAGGTTGTTGCCGGCGATCACGTCGTCGATCGCGTCGTAGACCACGACACTCCGCCGGCCGGCCCGTCGATCCCGCTCCCGGGCGGCGAGGGCCGCGGCGACGGTCAGGCTCCCGCAGGCGTGGTAGAGGTCGGCCGGCTCGAGCTCGCGCTCGAGGGTCGCCCACCAGC
>JACDAH010000152.1 GCA_013695505.1 Chloroflexota bacterium
CGTCCTCGGTCCGGACCAGGACGAGACGCCCGGGTCCATCGGCCTCGACGCGAAGCTCATCGCCAGGGCCGATGCCGGTCGCGGCGAGGACATCCACGGGAATCGTCACCTGATGCTTCGGGCTGACCCGAGTGAAGCCTCGACGCCGCGTATTCTTTACTCGTTCGCCCATGAGTAAAGAATAAGGCGAGCCGCGGCCATGTCAATCGCTCAGCTGTGGCCGGGGTCGGACGACGGTGTTCGGCCGACGCCGGAGTCACCGTGGTCGAGCGACGGATGATGTGCGCCCCCGCCATGGTCGGCCGCTTGCCCGCCCGGGCGATTTCCACGCGGAGCGGGCAGGTGGCCCGGCTCGAGCGTCGGGATCGGGCCGCGGGCCTTCCCGGCCAGCACGTCACGCGCGACGCCGACGATCCGATCGACCGTGAACCCGAACTTCTCGAAGATCGTCCCGGCCGGGGCCGACGCCCCGAAGTGGTCGAGCCCGACGATCGCGCCCTCGTCACCGACCCAGCGATCCCAGCCGAGCGACACGCCGGCCTCCACCGCGACCCGCGCTCGCACCGAGCGGGGCAGCACCGATTCGCGATAGGCGGCGTCCTGGAGCGCGAACCGCTCCCAGCAGGGGAGCGACACGACCCGTGCGGCGACGCCGTCTGCCTCGAGCGCCTCCGCCGCGCGGAACGCCAGCTGGAGCTCGGAGCCGGTGCCGATCAGGATGACCTGCGGGTCCTTGCCGGCGGCGGCCTCGCGAAGAACGTACCCGCCGCGCCGCACACCCTCCCGCGCCTTCTCGGCCGTGCCCGCGAGCGTCGGCAGCTTCTGGCGCGTCAGCGACAGGGCGACCGGCCCGGAAGGATCCTCCTGTCCGCGCTCCACGGCCAGCGCCCAGGCGGCGGCGGTCTCGTTGGCATCGCCGGGCCGGACGAACCACAGGTTCGGGATCGCCCGGAGCGCGGCGTAGTGTTCGACCGGCTGGTGGGTCGGGCCGTCCTCGCCGAGCCCAACCGAGTCGTGCGTCCAGACGTCGATCACCTGGATGCCGCTCAAGGCGGCCAACCGGACCGCCCCGCGCATGTAGTCGCTGAACGTCAGGAACGTCGCGACATAGGGGATGAAGCCGCCGTGATAGGCGATCCCGTTGCCGATCCCGCCCATCGCGTGCTCACGCACGCCGAAACGGAGGTTGCGACCGGCTTCCTCGGCCTCGAAATTGCCGCCGCCCTTGACGTCGGTGAGGTTCGATTCGGACAGGTCCGCGGCGCCACCGAACAGCTCCGGCACCGATTCCGCGAGGGCCTGGATCGCGTCCTGGCTTGCGTTGCGGGTCGCGACCTCCTCGTCGACGGCATAGGTCTTCAGCCCTTTGTCCCAGCCGTCGGTCAGCCGCCGCTCCACGACACGGCGGTGGAACTCGGCCGACAACTCGGGAAAGGCGTCCCGATAGGCGCGCAGCCCCTGTTGCCATGCCTCGACGAGATCGTCGCCGGCCGGCACGGCGCGACGGAACCGCTCGAGCGCCTCGGGCGGCTCGTGGAACGTCTTCTCCGGGTCCCAGCCATAGGCCTCCTTGACCAAACGGATCTCGTCCGGGCCGAGCGGCGAGCCGTGGGCCTTCTGGCTGTCCTGCTTGTTCGGGCTGCCGAAGCCGATATGGGTCCGAACGGCGATCAGGCTCGGCCGGTCGTCGGCCCGGGCCTCCTCGATCGCGGCCGCGATCGCCTCGATGTCGTTGCCGTCCTCGACCCGGGTCGCGTGCCAGCCGTAGGCCTCGAACCGGGCGACGACGTCCTCGGACCAGGCCATGTCGGTCGGGCCGTCGAGCTGGACGTGATTGTCGTCGTAGAGGGCGACGAGCTTGCGCAGGCCAAGGTGCCCGGCCAGCGACGCGGCCTCGGACGCGATGCCTTCCTGGAGATCGCCGTCGGAGCAGAGTGTGTACGTCCAGTGGTCGACGATGTCGTGCCCGTCGCGGTTGAACTCGGCCGCGAGGCGGGCCTCGGCGATCGCCATCCCGACGGCGTTCGCGAAGCCCTGGCCGAGCGGCCCGGTGGTCGCCTCGACGCCGGGCGTCAAGCGGTACTCGGGGTGGCCCGGCGTCTTCGAGCCCCACTGGCGGAACGACTTCAGGTCGTCGAGCGAGACGTCGTAGCCGGTCAGATGGAGGAGCGAGTAGAGGAGCATCGAGGCATGGCCGGCACTCAGCACGAAGCGGTCGCGGTCGGGCCAGTCTGGGTGCGTCGGGGCATGACGAAGGAAGCGAGTCCACAGCGTGTAGGCCATCGGCGCGGCGCCCATCGGAGCGCCCGGATGCCCGGAGTTCGCCTGCTGGACGCCATCGATCGAGAGGGTCCGGATCGTGTCGATCGCGAGCTGGTCGAGGGTTTCGGTGGCGGTCGTCATGAGGCTGTGCTCCCGCAAATCCGGTTCGGGGGTCGGGGATCCGGGTGATTGACGACATTGTAGGCCGGGTCCCGTCCGGTCCTGCGCGAGTCGACCGTTGACGGACCGTCGACGCT
>JACDAH010000044.1 GCA_013695505.1 Chloroflexota bacterium
CGGTGATCTGGTTCGTGGCGCCGGCGGCCATGGCGAGGATCGTCGGACCCTCGACGACCGGGACGGTGAGGTCGCCGCGGCCCATGAAGTGATCCCAGGCCCAGACTCCCGCATAGCCCGCCTCGTCCAGCCGCCGGGCGCTCTCGAGCCACCAGCCGGGCTCCGCCCGGATCGTCCGAAGGCTGACCCCGATGGGCAGCCGGGCGGGCGAGTCGGTCACCCGGGGCTGCCGGCGAACGCGCCCGGGCGCGACGAATTCGGCCAAACGGTCTCCGACGGACCGGTGGGCTCGGTTGCCGGGCCCGGACGACCGGCGGCGGTCGTCGACCAGGCGTGAATCTGGCGGATTGGAGCCCGACCGTCGGCCCGGATCGCGCCCGACGTTCCGTGGGTGGTGATCTGGCTGGATCGAGATGTCAGGACCGCCACGCCCCTACAGCCCGGTCTCGAACAGGCGGATGTCCTCGGGCGAGGTCGCGTGGCCGTCGCCCCGGGTGTGCTCGAGGGCGGCCTTAGCCCCGAGCGCGTCGAGATCGGCCGGGAAGCGACCGATCATGTCCAGCACGACCTGCTGGATCCGCTCCGCGTTCTGAGCGAAGACCTCGAGGACCGAGCGGGCGTCGACCGCTTCGGTTCCCTCGAGGACGCCGGCGTCGTAGTCGGTGATCAGGGCGATGTTGACGACCGCCATTCCGAGCTCGCGGCAGAGATACGCCTCGGGATACTGGGTCATCGAGATGACCTCCCAGCCGGCGTCGCCGAACCACTTCGACTCGGACTTCGTCGAGAAGCGCGGCCCGTTGATGATCACGATCGTACCGCGTTCGTGGAACGAGATCCCGTGCTCGCGGATGACTTCGGCCGCGATGCCGCGCAGGACCGGGTCGTAGATATCGGCCGAGCTGACGTGGGTGACGATCGGGCCGTCGAAGAAGGTGCACTCGCGGCCGGACGTCCGATCGACGAACTGGTCGCACAGCACGAAGTCTCCGGGCTTGACGTGGACCTGGAGCGAGCCGGCGGCGCACGGCGAGATCACCGCCTTGACCCCAAGCGAGCGCATCGCCCAGACGTTGGCCCGGTAGTTGATCCGGTGCGGCGGGATCGTGTGGCGCCGTCCGTGGCGCGGCAGGAACGCGACGCCTCGGCCGCCCACCGTGGCCAGGAAGAACGAGTCGGACGGCGGCCCGTATGGCGTGTCGACCTTGATTTCGCGGACGTCGTCGAGGAGGGAGTAAAACCCCGATCCCCCGAAGACGCCGATCTCCGCCGCGTCGGCCACCACCGTCATGTGCCTCCTGTCGTGGCCGCGATCGCGCACGTCGACGCGGCGGCCGAATGGTCCGGGAGCGACGGCCGGCAGGCCGTCGGTGATCGGCGGCATTGTCGCACGGCTGATCGGTCGACAGCCGCGGCCGGGTCGTCGTCGCGAGCCGACCCGGCTACGATGACCGACGCCGCCAGAAGGAAGCGCACGATGACCGATCCGACCGACGAGATGCAGCCGCACCGGAACGCCGGCGAGCCAGCCGCAGCGTCAGCCGGCGCGCCCGATACGGCTCCCACGAGCAAGCCTGCCACAGTGCCCGCCAGCGAGGCCGCAGGGGCGCCCGGGAGCAACCCCGCCACGGCACCCGTCACGGGCAACCCGGATCGGCCTCGGTCCGATCGTGACGCCACGGACGGCCGACCGCAGCGCCAGTCCGACTCGAACCGACCGGCCGACAGCGGCTGGCGCGAGCCGCCGTGGTTCCCGCCCCGCAGTCGTGACCGCGACCGCCGTCCGAGCGCGATCGCGCTGATTGTCGGCGTGATCCTGATCGCGATCGGGCTCTACTACTTCTTCGATCGCACGCTCGGGGTCGCGCTGCCGCGGATCCAGTGGGGCAGCCTCTGGCCAGTCCTCCTGATCGTCCTCGGCGTCGTGATCCTCGTCCGATCGATCCAACGGAAGGCGTGACCGGCGCGACATCGGACGGCGGCTCCGATCCCGTCACGGACATGCTCGACCTCGCCGACTGGCGGCGCACCGTCGCCGGCCTGTATGCGGACGTCCGGCGGATCGGCGCCACGGATCCCGCCGCGGCGCTCGAGCACTGGCGGGCCGCCCGGGAGCGGCTCTTCCGCGAGCATCCCCAGTCGCCGGTCCCGATCCCGGACCGATCGGACTTCCGGGCGCGCCACTTCGACCCCGATCCGAGCATGCGCTTCGTGGTCAGGGTCGAGCCGCTCGATCGGCCTTCGGCCGAGGCACTCGATCCGGCTTCGGCCGAGGCACTCGATCCGGCTTCGGCCGGGCCCGGGCTGGCGGCGGCGCCCGCCATCGATTTCGGCGGTCCAGCACGGCCCACGACGCCGCTCCCGAGCACTGCGATCGACCTGCCGGTCAGCGGCGGCGGGGTGATGGCATTCCGGCGCTTCGGGGCGGTGACCGTGCCCCTTCCCGGTGGCGAGCGTCGGCTCGAGGTCTACTGGATGGAGGGCTACGCCGGCGGCCTGTTTCTGCCATTCCGCGACGCGACCAATGGGACCGAGACGTACGGCGCCGGACGCTACCTGCTCGATGCTGCGAAGGCCGCCGATCTCGGCGGCGATCGCGATGCCGGCAGCCTGATCCTCGACTTCAACTTCGCGTTCCAGCCATCGTGCGCGTTCGACCCGAAATGGGCCTGCCCACTCGCACCGCCCGCGAATCGCCTGGACCTCCCGATCCGGGCCGGCGAACGCTTGGCCTGACGCCGCCCCAAGGGCCAGGCGGCGGCGTTCCCTCCCATCGACGGACCACTGGGACTTCCGGCTCATCGGCGACCCGGACCGTCGGCGGGTCTGCACGAACGTGCCGGAAGCCACTCCGGCCGTTCTCTCGTACCATCGAACGATGGAGCCTGCCCAGCCTTCCCCGACCGCCCCGGCCGCCGTCTCGGACGCCGTCCGGACCTTTCTGGCCGCGCCGCGCCATGCGGTCCTCTCGACGATCGCCGCCGACGGTGCCCCGCACCAGGCGCCGATCTGGTACGACCTCGATGGCGACGACCTCGTGATCAACAGTCGACGCGGCCGCCACTGGCCGCGCAACCTGGTGCGTGACGGCCGCCTGTCGCTCGCGATCGTCGATGCTGACGAGCCCGAGCACTGGGTCGGCATCAAGGGCTGCGCGGCATTCCTCCGCGACGGCGACGCTGCGATCGCCGACATCCAGTCGCTGGCCCGCCGCTACGGCGGCGACCCCGACGCGTTCGTCGGCCAGGACCGCGTCACGTTCCGCGTCACCATCGATTCCACGTTTGAGTACGGAGCCTGATCACGATGGCCACCCCGACGATCGGCTATGCGGCGATGCTCGAGCAGTTCGCGCCGCAGGAGGTCGTGGGCTACTCGGCCGATGCCGAGGAGCACGGCTTCAGCGGCGTGATGGCCGCCGACCACTTCCAGCCGTGGGTCCCGCAGCAGGGCGAGGCCGCCTTCGTCTGGAACGTGATGACCGCGATCGGCGAGCGGACGAAGGGCGACGTCGGGCCCGGGGTTGCCTGCCCTTCCTTCCGGATGCACCCCGCGATCATCGCCCAGGCGTCGGCGACGCTGGCCGCGATGTACCCCGGCAGGCATTGGCTCGGGCTCGGCAGCGGCGAGGCGCTGAACGAGCACGTCGTGGCGGGCTACTGGCCCGAGACCCCCGAGCGGATCGCCCGGATGTTCGAGGCGATCGAGATCATCAAGAAGCTCTTCGGGAGCCGCGACAAGGACGTCAAGCACGAGGGCAAGTTCTTCAAGCTCGAGTCCACTCGGCTCTGGACGATGCCCGAGGAGACACCCCCGATCTACATCGCGACCGCGGGCCCGGTCACGGCCAAGAAGACCGGGCAGTACGCCGACGGCCTGATCACCGTGGGTGCGCCCGAGTCGAAGCTCGAGATGATCCGCCAGAAGTGCGAGGAGGGCTGCCGAGATGCGGGCAAGGACGTCGACGCCTTCCGGTACATCCTCCAGCTCCACCTGTCGTGGGCTCCGACCGACGAGGAGGCGATGGCTAACGCGATGCTCGAGTGGCCGAACGGCGGGATGAAGTTCCCCAAGCAGGACATCCGGAGCCCGCTCGACTTCGAGCAGATGGCCAAGCTCGTCCGGCCCGAGGACTTCGAGGGCCGGATGCTGATCTCGTCGGACCCCGAGAAGCACCGGGCGCAGATCCAGAAGTTCCTCGACCTCGGGTTCGACCAGATCTATCTCCACAACGTCGGGCGCAACCAGACCGAGTGGATCGAGACGTTCGGGCGGGACGTCCTGCCGAAGCTGACAGCATGAGCGCGAAGGTGAAGGTCGGGGCGCTCCTGTGGCCGCAGACCGCCTCTTGGCCCGCCATTCGTGACGCGGCGCTCCGGGCGGACCGTGCCGGGCTCGACAGTCTCTGGACGTGGGACCACCTGATGGCGATCGTCGGGCCGTGGGAGGGGCCGATCCTCGAAGGCTGGACGACGCTGTCGGCGCTGGCGGCAATCACCGAGCGGCCAACGCTCGGCCTGATGGTCGGTGCCAACACGTTCCGCAATCCGGGGCTGACCGCCAAGCTGGCCACGACCCTCGATCACGTCTCGGGAG
>JACDAH010000069.1 GCA_013695505.1 Chloroflexota bacterium
CGGCCCACTCGATGTCCTGTGGTCCGCCCTCGTGGGCCTCGACACGGCGCGCGAGGGCCGCGACGTCCTCAGCCAGGGAGGCATCGAGGACGTCCTCGACCGCCCGACGCCTTGAGGCCGAGCCCGCCTGGACGACCCACTCGTCCGCGCCGGCCTCGCCCGACACCAGCCGGTCGCCGAGCCCGCGAACCGCGCTCACCACGACCACGTCCCGGTCGCCCGTGACCGGGTCGGCCGTGAAAGCGACGCCGGCGACTTCGGCGGGCACCATCCGCTGGACGAGGACTGCCACGGCCGAGCTGGCGCCATCGGTGTCCTTCCCCGACCGATAACGGGCGACGCGTTCGGACTCCGCGCTCCGCAGCACGTCGCCGATGGCCGCCAGCACGTCTTCAAGTCCGTTGACACCAAGCACCGATTCGTATTGGCCGGCAAACGACGCGTCGGCTAGATCCTCGGCCGCCGCCGACGACCGAACGGCAACGGGGCCTGAGCCGAGAGTATCGAGTGCCGCTGCGACCGCGCCGCGAATCTCCGGTCGTTCCAGCCCCGAGACCGCGAGGCCCGAAACGACGAACCCGTCGGGCACCGGGAACCCCGCCGCACGGAGCCGTCCGAGCGTGGCCGCTTTCGATCCGACGACGCTCGGGTCCGCGTCGTCGAGCTCGCCAAGTGGGCGCATGAACGGCATCACCGTCGGCGTGTCTTTGCGAGTGATCATCTCGAGACCTCCCCTTCCGCGACACGGTGGTGGGCGCCCTCGATCAGTGTCCCGAGCGCCCAACTGACGAGCTCAGCCGAGGCGTCGGGCCCCAGCCCCAGAAAGTCCTTGTAAGCGTGGAAGCTCGGGGTGGACATGAGGATCAGCGCCAGGTTCGCCAACCGGTCTCGTTCACCTTCGGGGACGTCCGGCGCGAACCGACCGATTACCTCGCGGATCATCCCCAGTCGCCGCGGCATGGTTGCCCGGCGCATCTGCTGGCCGAGCTCGCTGGCCATTGCCGCTCGAAGGGTCAGGTCCATGCCGGCGAGATTCCGAAACATCTGGCGGGCCATCGGCTCGAACTCCGCGAGGGTCTCCGGCAGCTTGTCCGGCATCAGCCCGCCCTTGGCGGCAACGTACGGGCTGAGCGCATCGACCAGCCCTTGCTTGGATCCGAAATGTCGATAGATCGTGGGGACGGAGACGCCGGCCTCGCGGGCGACCGCCGGGATCGACAGACCGGCCACGCCATTGGCCATCGTGCGGACGAGCGCGTCGAGGATCCGCCTCCGCGTGGCATCCGCCTGCTGGTCTCGCAGTGGACTCGCATATGCCCGCCGGGAGGTCTTGACATCTATGTTACGAATCATGTCGTCAATATACGAACCGTGTCAAGAAGTCAAAGGAGACGGGATGGATCGATCAATCGCACGAGCCGGCGCCTGGGCCGGCGTCGTGGCCCTCATCGGGATCTTTGGGTCTCACCTCGCGCTCATGGCGATCGCAGGTCAGCGTGTCAGCGGCACCACCGACCCGGCCCAAATCACCGCCTACTACGGACATCCGGCGATTGCGTTACTGAGCGTCGGGGAATTCCTCGTCCTGATCCCGTTCGCCGTTTTCATGGTCGCCCTCCGCGAGAGCGTCTCGACCACGCCCTGGACGCGGTTCCTCGCGACGATTGGGCTCGTCGCCGCGACGGTGGAGTTCTCCGTGATCCTGACCGAGATCGCTGCCCAGGCTGCACTGGTCGCGACCGCCCAGTCCGGAGGCGACGTAGTCGGGCTGTTCCGCTTCTGGGATGCCCTCTACAACAGCGGCGCGTATGCGCTCGAGGCGACATGGGTCGCCGCGTTCGGGCTGGCGATGCGGCATTTGTCGGCCTTCTCGGGGTGGCTCCCCCGGTTTTCCTTCGTGACCGCAGCCCTGCTGGCGATCAACGTCAGCGCGATCTGGGTCGGGATCCCCAGACGCCGCGACGCTGCCGTCGGCGCTCTTCCTGGGGATCTGGTTCGGCGCGGCCAGTTTCGGACTCTATCGAATGGCGACCGCGCCAGCGCCGGTCGTCAGCCCGGCAGCAGCATAGTGGGGCCGCGATGAGGATCGTCCCGAGAACGGACGCCGTGAGCGTCATCGCTCCAACGTCTCGCCGGGTGACCAACTCCCTTAACTGGATCCGAAGCCCCAACCTTCTCCTCAATGGGCAGGGTTGAGCTGTTGTTCTGACTGACTGGGAAGACAAGCCCGGGGGCACGGTAGAGCATCGAGGTGGGTGCCGCGTCAAAGAATCGCCCCGCTCCGAGATGCCCGCCGGCGCCCGGTCAGGTATGTGCTGTAGCGGAGTTATGTGCTCTAGGCTTGGCCGCCGATAGAGCCTATAAGTCACCCGATTCGTGCGTGGGTCCCACTCGGGAAAGCACAGCGGTTAGACCGGCGGGCTTATGAGTCCCCTGCTCTACCACTGAGCTACTCCGCCGCGAGAGCAACATTACCGAGCGTGATCCAAAGCGGCAACCGTTGCCCCTACAGGACAGGACTCTTGGACGGCTCAGCCGTTTGGAACCTTCGTGCTTCGTCCGAAGTGGTGCCCAATGTGGCGAGCGCTCCTCGACCATTCGGAGCGCCGGCCGTGGTTTCGGCCCAATTTGGTTCTCAGTCGGCGGGCGGCAGCCAGATCCTGTCGATGGCCAGGGTCTCGTACCCCATTTTCGCGTAGAGCGGCAGGCCCATCGGCGACGCCTCGAGCGCGACGATGCGCGCGCCGAGTTCGAACCCGGCGTTCGTCGCCGCCCGCGATACCGCGTCACCTAACCCACGCCGGCGGTACTCCGGGACCGTCCCCACCCAGCCGACGTAGCCCATCCCGTCAATGACGTTCACCAGGGCGGCGGCCGCGTCTACGCCATCGATCGATGCGATCACGCCGATCGTATCCTGCGCGTCGAGCGCTGCAGACGACGAGAACACGGTCTCGACCGCGGCGATCTCGTCGCCGTCGCTGGCGAACCCGTCTCTCACCACAGCTCGGAAGGGCACGCTGTCGCGGAGGGGGTCCGCTCGGCGGACGGAGGCGCCGGGCGGCAACGGCAGGTCCGGCAGCACCGACCGACACACCATGACCGGAAGCTCGATCGCCATCTGCCAACCGGCAGCCTCGGCGGCGGTGTTCAGGTCTTGATCGGAATAATCGGACGTGAGCAGGGCGAACCCATGCCCGATCGACCGGTAGAACGCTCGACTTCGGGCAAATACGTCGGATGGCGCGACGGCAGCGTCAGTCCGGAACACGGTATTGATGATGATCGGCGTCGGATGGCTGCCGACCAGATACGTCAGGCCGCGGTCCGCGACGACGCGTCCCCCGGAGCGCGTCGTGTATTGCGTCCACGCGGAGACTGTGACACGGCCGATCCACGCGAGCAGGTCGCGGGACGCCGCGGTCTCGAGGTCAGTCATTAGGGCCTTCCCCCGCGAAACCTTCCGCTCTATCGGCGATCCAGACGACCCGGACGATAGCACGCGGCAAAACCCGGAACAGACCTACGGGCGTTGAGCAGAACCTGGGTCACGGCCAGACGGACCGCCGGGTGTCGCGACCACGCCCGGACCCCGGGCGGCCAGCAGGTCAGGCGCTCGTGGGCGGCCTCAGCCCCGCATCTCGGCGGCGGCTCGCTGGACGGCTCGAATGATCGGCTGGTATCCCGTGCAGCGGCAGAGGTTACCGGCGAGCCCGTCCCGGATCGCCTCCTCGGACGGGTCCGGGTCGCGGGCCAGCAGCGCAGCGGCCGAGATGAGCATCCCCGGTGTGCAGAACCCGCACTGGATCCCGCCGCCCTCGAGAAACGCCTGCTGGAGTGGATGGAGTGCATCGGATCCGGCCAGGCCCTCGACGGTCGTGATC
>JACDAH010000089.1 GCA_013695505.1 Chloroflexota bacterium
CGACGACCGCCTCGGCGACCTCGAGGGCGCTCTCGCCGGTCGAGGCGTGCGGCTGGTCCTGTCTGGCGATCGGGTCGTGCTCGTCACGGCGCCCGACGCCGGCGGCCTGATCGCACGCTATGTCGGCGCCGACGCGATCCGCCTCTCGCCGGCGTCGCTGGAGACGCTCGCGATTGTCGCCTATCGCCAGCCGGTCACGAAGTCCGCGATCGAGCGGATCCGCGGCGTCGATTCGGACTACACGATCCGGACGCTGCTCCATCGCCGGCTCGTCGTCGAGCTCGGCCGGTCCGAGGCGCCGGGCCGGCCGTTCCTGTACGGCACCGGCTTCGAGTTCCTCGAACGGTTCGGCCTGACCAGTCTCGAGGAGCTGCCGCCGCTCGACGTCGACATCGCCGCTCGGCTGATAGAGGAGGAGGACATCGCCAGCGCGTTCGACCTCGAGGCCGTCGCGGACGAAGCCTCGCTCGGCGCGCCCGAGCCCGAGCCCGAGCCCGCGTCGTCGTCGGAGCCGTCCGCCTGATGTCCGAGGAGCGCCTCCAGAAGGTGCTGGCCGCCGCCGGCGTCGCATCCCGCCGGGCCAGCGAGGGCCTGATCGCGGCGGGTCGCGTCCGGGTCGACGGTCGCCGGGCGACGATCGGCCAGGTCGTCGATCCGGCACGGGCGAAGATCGAGGTCGACGGGCTCCCGATCGGCAACGCGTCGCGGACGACCTACCTGCTCCTCCATAAGCCGGCCGGCGTCACCTCCACAACCCAGGATCGCCACGCCGACACGACCGTTCTCGATCTCGTTCCGACCGCCCTCGTGCCCGACCACGCCCGGCTGTACCCGGTCGGGCGGCTCGACCAGGACAGCGAAGGGCTGCTGATCCTGACGAACGACGGCGGCTGGTCCGAAAAGGTCCTTCATCCACGGTTCGGGGTCGAGCGCGAGTACGCGCTGGCCGTGCGCGCCGAGCTCTCGTATGACCAGGTCGAGCTGCTCGAGCGCGGGATCGAGCTCGAGGAAGGGATCGCGACTCTCCAGCATCTTCGATCGATGACGGCCATCGAGGTCGACCGGCTCGAGGAGCTGCTCTACCCGCCGCCGGCACCCGGCCTCGTCTGGTACCGGGCGACCCTCCGCCAGGGCTGGAAGCGCCAGCTCCGACGCGTGTTCGGGGCCATCGAGGCGCCGATCGAGCGACTTGTCCGGGTTCGGATCGGGCCCGTCCGGATCGACGGTTTGAAGAGCGGCCGGGTCCGACCGTTGAAGGCGCCCGAGGTGCGAGGTCTGGGTGGCGGCGGCGGCCGATCGCGTGGCGTGGACCGCGCGGAGGCGGAGGCGGAGACCGAAGCCCAGACTCCGGCGGTTGCCGCGAAGCCCGGTGACCGCCGTCCCGCACAGCGCCCGGCGCGTGGCGCCGCTCCGTCCGATTCGCCGCGTCCCAAGGGCCGTCGGCCCAAGCCGGCCGGACCTGCTTCCGAAGGCTGACCCTGCCCGGACGCAGGTCTGGATTCTCGTCGGGGGTGCACACGCGACCGATTCCTTGTCCAGATGCGTCCCAACTGCACCGAATTCTCGCGCCAGGAGCACGGGCGACCCATACCGGGAAATGAGGCCCTGCTGCGCTGCCAACGTGTCACTTGTGCACGTGGGGCGAGAATCCACCCCATCTCGGATTGAACAAGCCGGTTCGGCGCTATCCTCGCTCCCGTGACCACGACCACCCGCTCCGCCGGCCTCGTCGTCGCGCTCGACGGCCCCGGCTCGTCCGGCAAGTCGAGCGTGGGCGCAGCGGTCGCGCTCGAGCTCGGCTACCGGTTCTGTGACACCGGCCTCCTGTACCGCGCCGCGACGTGGCTTGCGCTCGAGCGCCGCGTCCGCGCTCAGGGCGATCGCGCGGACCCCCCGGGGCTTGTCGCGCTCGTTCCCCAGATCGCGCTCATGGCCGATGCTCAGGGTCGTCTGTCCCACGTCAGCGTCGACGGGATCGACGTCACCGAGGAGGTCCACACCCCCCGCGTCGACGACGCCGTCTCGGCTGTCAGCCGCGTCCCGGAGCTGCGCGCCGCACTGCTCGAGCGACAGCGCAGCCTGGCCGCTGAGCCCGGCGGGATCATCATGGCCGGCCGCGACATCGGAACCGTCGTCCTGCCCGACGCTCACCTCAAGATCTTCCTCGACGCGTCCGTCGAGGAGCGGGCCAAGCGCCGCGCGGAGGAGCGCGGGATCGCGCCTGACGGCCGGGAGGCTCGGTCCATCCTCGACCAGCTCCGACGTCGTGATGGTTTGGACAGTACGCGCACGGTGGCCCCCCTTCGCGCGGCGGAGGACGCCGTCCACATCGTCACCGACGGCAACCGGTTCGAGGACACCGTCGCCGCGGTCGTGGCGGAGATCAAGCGCGCCGAGGCCCGACGCGCAATCGGGGCAGGGGAGCCCGCCCGATGACGGCGCCGACCGCCGATCGACCCTCGGCCAAGCCCGTCATCTCGGAGGACGACCTCCTCCGGAGCGACATCACGCCCCTGATCGGCTCGACCGCGCTCGGGGCCCGGTTCATCGCCCGCTGCTTTACCCGCGTCCGGATCGAGGGGGACACCGACGCGATCCCTACGGACGGCCCGGTCATCCTCGCCGCCAACCACATCTCGAACGCCGACCCGGTTCTGATCGGGGCGTTCCTGACGCCGCGGCTCGGGCGGCGGATCCACTGGCTCGGCAAGAAGGAGATGTTTGACTGGCCGATCGTCGGGTTCATGGCCCGCAACGGCGGGATCATCCCGGTCGATCGCGCGGCCGCGGACGTCGAGGCGTTCCGGGTCGCGCGGCGTGTGCTTGACGCCGGCCACGTCCTGATGGTCTTCCCCGAGGGGACGCGGAGCCCGACCGGCGAGCTCCAGCCGCCGAAGGACGGGCTTTCGATGCTCGCCCTCCGGACAAACGCGACGATCGTCCCGATCGGGATCTCGAACACCGACCGGGTCTGGCCCAAGGGCCGGGCGATCCCGACCCCCGGCAGACACGCCACGATGCGGATCGGTGCTCCGTTCCGGGTCGGCGATCTGCTCCCGCCCGAGCTCGACCGCAAGTCCGCCAAGAGCCTCGCAACGACGCTGATCATGCGCCGGATCGCGGCCCTGCTCGACCCACGCCACCGTGGCACGTATGGGGAGAACGGGTAGCGTCGATCGCGGGCCTCGGATCGGGCCAAACTGCCGCCCACGGAGCGCTCGGCTCGCTTGGACAGGCTTCGGTGGGCCGAAATCGTCGAAACGGTGTGCAGTCACGCACAGCCGAGCGGCTGGATCGCGCGTCCGGGCTGAGTCCACGGCGTGACCACGCCCAACGTTCTGCGGGTGGTGATCTGGCCATCTGGGTGGGCCCTGCGGCCAGTGCCCGGGCCCGCCACCCCCTGCAACACGCCCCGGAACCGGGATTCGGCACGCTGCGTGCGATAATCGGTGCGTATGGGAACAGTTCGTGAGATCCGGATCGCCCGACGCACCGGCTTCTGCTACGGCGTGCGCGAGGCGATCGACAAGGCCAAGGAAGCCAGCGCCGCTGGCAAGTCGACCCATACCCTCGGCCAGGTCGTCCACAACGAGGGCGTGATCGCCGATCTCGAGCGGCTCGGGATCGAGACCGTCGAGACCCTCGACGACGTCGACCACGGTGCCGCCGTCGTGATCCGCGCTCACGGCGTTCGGCCCGATGTCATGGAGCGCGCCAACGAGCGCGGCCTCGAAGTCATTGATGGCACGTGCACCTGGGTCATCCAGGAGCATCGCGAGCTCGTGAAGCTCGTCGACGAGGGCTACACGATCGTCCTCCTCGGTACCCCGAACCACGCCGAAGTCGTCGGCATGCTCGGCTTCGCGCCCGACGCCATCGTCGTCGACGAAGAGGACGAGTGGGAGCAGAAGGTCCCGCGCAAGAAGCGCCTCGCCCTGATCTCCCAGTCGACCCAACCGCCGTGGAAGTTCGAGAAGCTCGCCGCGTTCATGGTCGGCCGAAGCCACGAGCTCAAGATCGTCAACACCGTCTGCCCGGTCACGATCCGCCGCCAGGAGGACACGGTCGAGGCCGCCCGGTCGGTCGACCTGATGGTCGTCGTCGGGGGCCGGTCGAGCGCCAACACCAAGGAGCTGACGCGGCTCGTCGGGATCGCCGGCAAGCCCGCGATCCAGATCGAGAGCGCGAGCGACTT
>JACDAH010000115.1 GCA_013695505.1 Chloroflexota bacterium
TCGCCTCGCGGCTCAGGGCGGTCTTCGCGGCCGACATCACCGTTGCGGCGGGGAACCCGGGCCGGGCCCAGACATGGATGATGACGCCGTCGATCGTCGCCGAGGTCAGCCGGTAATCGGGCGCGCCGGTGAAGGCGAAGTCGCGGACGTTGCGTGCCTCGTAGGTCTTGGTCAGGCCGCTCCCGGCGACCTGCTCGCCGGTCGTCGCCCAGCGGATCGCGCGGTCGCTGACGATCGTGACACGGACGCGCGGGCTCACCGGCGTCACGAACGGGTCGCCGTGGTTCGGCCGATCGAACGTGGTCGGGCGGCTGATCCAGGGCAGCCAGCGATGGGCCTCGAGGATCCCGTTGGCGCGGGTGAACAACCAGTTCGAGCCCGTCAGGGTCGAGCGGAGCGTCGCGCTGTAATTCACCCGCACCGTGACCTGGGCGCCGGGCTGGAGAATCCCGCCGAGCGGGAGGTGAATTGTCTGGTCGCTCACCGTCGGGTGGACGTCGTGCCCATCGGCGCGGGCAAGGGTGATTCGCATGCCGCCGAGCCGGGCGGCGATGGTGTTCAGCTCGAGCCGGTCGATCGCCTTGCCCGAGGTGTTGACCACGCTCATCGTCGAGCTGACCCGGAAGCTTCGGGTCCCGAAGTCGAGCCGCACGGTGACGTCGTAGTCGGCGGTCAGGCTCATGCTCGTCGCGTTGACGGATCCGGGGACGAGACCCTGGATGGCGGGGACGATGGCGCCTCCCGGATCGGCCGACGGCACAGGAACGCTCGACGGCATAGGGACGCTCGCGGTCGGTGCGCTCGACGGTGTCGGTGAGCTCGACGGCGTCGGGCCGTTCGAGGACGAGGACGACGAGGCGGATGAGACCGGCGACCGCTCGGCCGCGAGCGAATTGCGGACGGCCGGGATCGCCGTTGGGCTCGTCGCAGTCGAGGCGCCGCCCAGTCGGCCGACCGCCAGCACGGTGGGCACGGCCACGAGGCAGGCGACCACGGCCAGCCAGCCAAGGGTCGTCCTGCGGAGTCCGATCACCGAGTCATCGTAGGCCGGGCCATCCGTTCGGTCGACCGAGCCGGGTCGACGGCCGCTCGCCCGATAGACTGCAGCGATGGCCACGACCGAGCGACCCGAGTCGATCGCCGCCGACGTCGTCGTCGATGCCGCCGCCGGCGCGCGGCTCCTCGCCGCCATCCGATCGGCCCTGCCGGACCTCCGCCTGCTCGACGATCCGGTCGACCGCGAGTCCTACCGCAACGACGAGACCGCGTATCTCCAGGCCGGCCTCCCGCTGGCGGTTGCCTTGCCCGAGACCACCGTGGAGGTCTCGACTCTCGTGCGGCTCGCCGCGGAACACCGGATCCCCGTCGTGCCCCGCGGCGCCGGCAGCGGCCTGTCCGGTGGTGCTGCGGGCATAGAAGGCGGATTGACGATCGCCCTGACCCGGATGTCCCGTGTGCTGGAGATCGACCGGGCCAATCTCGTCGTCGTCACCCAGCCGGGGATCCTCAACGCCGACCTGAAGAAGGCGGTCGCCGCGGAGGGCCTGTTCTACGCCCCGGATCCGGCGAGCTACGAGATCTGCTCGATCGGCGGCAACCTCGGCACGAACGCCGGCGGATTGTGCTGCGTCAAGTACGGCCAGACCCGGGATTCGGTGCTCGGCCTCGAGGTCGTCCTGGCCGACGGTCGCGTGATCCGGACCGGTGGCCGGTCCATCAAGGACGTCGCGGGCTATGCACTGACACATCTCTTCGTCGGGTCGCAGGGGACGCTCGGGATCATCACCGAGGCGACGCTCCGGCTCCACGTCGCGCCGCCGCCGCGGTCAACGATGCTTGCCTTCTTCCCGTCCGTGCCCGCGGCGGGTCGAGCGGTCGCCGCAATCATCGGCGCCGGCCTCCATCCCGTGACCCTGGAGCTGCTCGACCACGAGACGATCCTCGCGGTCGACGATGCGTTTCAGCTCGGGCTCGAGCGGGACGCGGCGGCGATGCTGCTGATCGAGAGTGATCTGCCCGCCGCGGCCGCGACCGCCGAGCTGGCGGCAGCCGTCGCCGCGTGCGAGGGCGCCGAGGCGACGAGCATCGTCCGCGCTGAGGACCCGACCGAGGCCGACTGGCTCCGCCAGGCACGACGCCTCGCGCTGCGTGCGCTGGAGCGACAGGGGACCGTCCGGATGGAGGACGTCGGCGTTCCGCGCGGCCGCGTCCCGGAGCTGCTCGTCGCGATCCAGGCGGCGGCCGATCGCCACGGCGTCCGCGTCGCGACCTTCGGGCATGCCGGCGACGGCAACCTCCACCCGAACTTCATCTTCGAGCACGGAGATCCGCGGGCCGCCGAGCTGACCGAGATCGTCCGCGACGAGATCTTCGCGGCGGCCATTGCGCTCGGCGGCACGGTGACCGCGGAGCATGGGATCGGGCTGTCGCGGCGAGCGGCGCTCGTCGACCAGGTCGGCGCCGACGTGATCGACGTCATGCGCTCGGTCAAGGCCGCCCTCGACCCGCTCGGAATCCTGAACCCGGGCCGCGTGATCTGAGCCGGTCGACGGCGCGCCCGGCCAACTCGCCAGGCGAGAGAGCTGTAATGCGAATCGACAGGACCATCGGTCATCCGATGGTCCTGTTCGCCCGAACTCACTCCGACAGCCCGCCACGACCAGTCGCGTCTGGCGCTGTCGCCATGAGGCTCGGCGATGTCGGGTCCGCTGTCCAGCTCAGATAGGAGATCGGTCCAGTGTCCAAACGATCCAAAGCGATCGCGCTGACGGGAGCCGCCTTGATCGCGGCCTCGTCAATCACGGGCGTCCTTGCCTCGAGCCACCGCGAGGCGCCACTCATCTCCGGTGATCCCGGCGCGGACAACACCGACGTCTACGCCTTCGTCAGCCCGACCGACACCTCGAAGCTGACGATCATCGCCAACTACATGCCCAACGAGGAGCCGGCCGGCGGTCCGAACTTCTATCCGTTCGATGACACGGTCAAGTACGACATCAACATCGACAACAACGGCGACGGCCGCGCCGACGTCAACTACGCCTTCCGCTTCAAGAAGCACACCAAGGCGACGAATTTCGCCGGCATTCCGACGTTCCTGTACAACGATGGGCCGATCACCAGCCTGACCGACCCGAACTGGCTCGTCCCCCAGAGCTACGACGTCTTCCGGAACGGCGTTCGCGTCGGCCACAACCTCGCGACGCCGCCGGCCAACGTCGGGCCGCGCTCGACGCCCGCGTACGAGGCCAACCTCGGCTCTGCCGCAGTCCATCCCCTCGCCAACGGCGTGAGCGTCTTTGCCGGCCAGCGCGATGACGCGTTCTTCGTCGACACCGGCTCGATCTTCGATCTGGCTGGCCTCCGACCGTTCAATCCTGCGCATGTCCTCCCGCTCCCCGCCGAGCGCCGCGTCGACGGGGTCGGCGGCTTCAACACCAACAGCATCGCCCTCCAGATCCCGATCGCGCAGCTGACGCGGAATCACGTCAACCCGACCGATCCCAACGATCCGCACGCGGTGCTCGGCGTCTGGGCGGCGGCAAGCCGTCAGAAGGTCAAGGTCCTCGCCGCCGACGGCACCGTTCACACGGCCGGCAAGTGGCAGCAGGTCTCGCGGCTCGGCAATCCCCTCATCAACGAGGTGGTCATTCCCCGGGTCAAGAAGGACTACTGGAACAGCCAGAAGCCGGCCGGCGACAAGGAGTTCGCGAAGTACTACAAGTCGCCCGAGCTGAGCGCACTGGTCAACGTCCTGTACCCAACCCTCCCGGATGCCCGCACGAGCGGTCGTGACGACCTCGTCGCGATCCTGCTGACCGGTCTGGACCTCCGCGACGTCGGTGGCCCGATCAACCTCAACAAGACCGGTGCAACCCTCGCCGATGAGCTCCGGGTCAACACCGCGCTCAAGCCGAATGCGGCCGGGGCCTGCGTGTTCGGAGTTGACGGCGGCGGAACACCGAGCCGGCTCGGTGTCCTCGAAGCCGACCTGTGCGGCTTCCCCAACGGCCGTCGCCTGCTCGACGACGTGACCGATATCGAGATCCGTGCCTTCGCCGACGGCTACGGCCCGGTCGTCAACAGCTTCTACGGAGCACTGACGCCGAACAACACGCCGAACAATACGCTCGGCGACGGCGTGGATGAGAATGACCATCCGTTCCTGACGGTCTTCCCGTTCATCGGCACCCCGAACCAGGGCTATGAGCACACCCATCACAAGCTCGGACCAGTCCTCAGCTGATCGAGCTTCCACGCGACTCGAACGGCCCGGGCACCTGCCCGGGCCGTTCGGCGCGTCGGTCATCCCCCGGCGCCGTCTGCTCGAACCCTCAGCATGAACCTCCGAACCACCTCCGGCCCGATGGCGCGCCGCGTCGTCGCCACCGCCCTCATCACGATCGTGCTCTCAGCGTGCGGTGGGTCGAGTCCGCCGGTGCCATCGGCGAGCGGCGTCGCGCCATCCCCGGGCTCGTCGAGTCCACTTCTTCCCTCGGTGCAACCGTCGCCGCGGTCAAGCCCGTCGTCGTCCGGCCCGGCCGTGTCATCCGCGACGGCCGCCGAGGTCATCCGCCTCCTTGCGCTGGTCGACGCCGATCCGACCGATGAGGATGCGCAGCGTGACCTCGGCTTCGCCCTCGTCCAGCGTGTCCGCGAGACCGCCGACCCGTCGCTTTACGCCCCCGCGCAGGCGGCCTTCCAGGCGGCCCGCGCCCTCGCTCCCGACGACGCCGACGTCCTTGTCGGTATCGCCGCAATCCAGCTCGGCAAGCACCAGTTCGCCGATGGCCTGGCGACCGCCAACCGGGCAATCGCCCTGTCACCGAGTCTGGTTGCGGCCCATGCAGCGCGGGTCGATGCGCTCGTCGAGCTTGGCCGGTACGACGCCGCGGACGAGGCGGCTGGCGTGATGTTCGGGCTCGCCTCAGACCTGACCACGCTCGCGCGCGTCTCGTATCTTGCCGAGCTCCGCGGCCACCTGACAGCTGCCGTCTCGGCGATGCGCGCCGCAGCTGCATCCCCTGGGCTCGCGCCGGAGAACACGGCGTTCGTCCAGGCGCTCCTCGGCAACCTCCTCGTCTACTCGGGCGATCCGGACGGTGCCGCGGCGGCTTACGAGGCCGCTCTCGCCCTCGTGCCCAGCCACGCCCCCTCGCTCGCGGGCCAGGCGCGACTGGCTGTCGGGGCCGGTCGTCTCGACGATGCGATCGCCCTCTTCGAGCGTGCCGCTGCCATCGTCCCGCTGCCCGAGTACGTGATCGCGCTGGGCGACGCCCAGACCGCTGCGGGCC
>JACDAH010000140.1 GCA_013695505.1 Chloroflexota bacterium
GACTGGACGGCCTTCGGGACGGTCGGCAGCGCCCCCAACGTGGCCGATCTCGACCGCGGCC
This sequence comes from Chloroflexota bacterium, assembly GCA_013695505.1. Taxonomy (GTDB): domain Bacteria; phylum Chloroflexota; class Limnocylindria; order Limnocylindrales; family CSP1-4; genus CF-46. The sequence goes on from JACDAH010000140.1 coordinate 62, forward strand.
GGCGAGTCGGCAATCGGGAGGACTACCAGAACCTCGTCCGGCTCGGCCAGATGCTCAACGCCGTCCACTTCTTCGCCGGCTACCCGGTCGAGCCGATCGACATCCACGCCGGCGTTCGCCACCTCCACGCCATCCACGACATGCTGACCCTCGCGGACAAGCCGATCCACGCGTACTCGCTGGGTCGCCAGCGGATCCTCGACGCGATCGAGATGGCGCGGATCGCGCGCGGCCTCGATGACGCGACCCTGGACGCCGAGCCGTCGCTGTTCACGGTCATCAACTCGTCCTCGCCGCTTCGTCTCGACACCCCGATGCTTCACGGCATCCTCGAGATGTCGGCGCGCAACCAGGCCATCTGCATGACGCCGTTCACGCTCGCGGGCGCGATGGCGCCGGTCACGCTGGCCGGTGCGCTCGCCGAGCAGAACGCCGAGGCCCTGGCGGGGATCGTCCTGACCCAGGTCGTTCGACCCGGCGCGCCGGTGGTCTACGGCGGGTTCACCTCGAACGTCGACATGCAGTCCGGCGCACCCGCGTTCGGCACGCCGGAGTACATGCGAACGGCGATGATCGGCGGCCAGCTCGCCCGCCGCTACCACGTGCCCTATCGGTCTTCGAACGTGTCGGCCGCCAACTCGGTCGACGCCCAGGCGGCCTACGAGTCGGTGTTCTCGCTGTGGGGCGCGATCATGGGCGGCGTGAATCTGCTCATGCACGGCGCTGGCTGGATGGAGGGCGGGCTCCACGCGGGCTACGAGAAGATGATCCTCGACGCCGAGCTGCTCGGGATGGTCGAGGCGTTCCTCGAGCCGGTCGTGGTGGACGACGACACCCTCGCGTTCGAGGCGATCGAGGATGTCGGGCCAGGCGGGCATTTCTTCGGCACCGCCCACACCCAGGCCCGGTTCAGGACGGCGTTCCACAAGCCGCTCCTGTCGGACTGGCGGAACTACGAGAGCTGGGAGGAAGCGGGCTCGCCCCAGGCGCCGGAGAAGGCAAACAGGATCTGGAAGCAGCTCCTCGCCGCCTACGAACCGCCGCCGATGGATCCGGCCGTCCGCGAGGAGCTCGATGCGTTCGTCGCCCGGCGCGTCGCAGAGGGCGGCGTTGCCACGGACTTCTAGGCGCCGACGCATGGCCAGCATGGATTCGAGGAGGGTCGTGTGAAGGCAGCCACCCAGGTCGTCGTCATCGGTGGCGGCGTCGTCGGCGCCAGCGTCCTGTACCACCTGACGAAAGCCGGCTGGACGGACGTGATGCTCCTCGAGCGGCGCGAGCTGACGGCTGGCTCGACGTGGCATGCGGCCGGCGGGATGCACACCCTCAACGGCGACCCGAACGTCGCCCGCCTCCAGCAGTACACGATCCAGCTGTACGAGGAGATCGAGCGGGTCAGCGGCCAGAACTGCTCGATCCACCTCAATGGCGGGATCATGCTGGCCGACACCGAGGTCCGGATGGACTTCCTGCGGATGGCCCAGGCCCGTGGCCGCTATCTCGGGATGGACCTCGACCTGATCACGCCCAACGAGGCGCGCGACCTCTTCCCGTTGCTCGATCCCCAGTACTTCGTCGGCGCGATGTACGACCCGGTCGAGGGCCACGTCGACCCGAGCGGCGTCACCCGGGCCTACGTGAAATGCGCCCAGCTCCTCGGCGCCGAGGTCCACCAGCACACGCCGGTGGTCGGCCTGGAGCACCGCGCCGACGGCACCTGGGACGTGCGGCTCGAGAGCGGCGAATCGATCCACACCGAGCACGTCGTCAATGCCGGCGGACTCTGGGCGCGCGAGGTTGGCCGGATGGTCGGGATCGAGCTGCCCGTCCTCGCGATGGAGCACATGTACCTGCTCACGGTCGACATGCCCGAGGTCATCGACAACGTCGCGAAGACGGGCAAGGAGATGCCGATGGCCATGGACTTCGCGGGCGAGATCTACATCCGCCAGGAAGGGCGGGGGATGCTCCTCGGGACGTATGAGCAGGCGGCCGTGCCGTGGTCCCCGAGGGTGACGCCGTGGGACTTCGGGTCGCAGCTGCTGAAGCCGGATCTCGATCGGCTGACCCCCGAGCTGTCGGTCGCCTTCAAGCACTATCCGGCGATGGAGGGAACCGGGCTCCGGAAGGTCGTCAACGGGCCGTTCACGTTCGCGCCCGACGGCAACCCGCTCGTGGGGCCGATCCGCGGGCTGCGCGGCTATTGGGTCGCGTGCGGCGTCATGGCGGGCCTGTCACAGGGCGGCGGCGTGGGCCTCGCGCTCTCGGCCTGGATGACCGCGGGCGATGCTGGCGACTCCGGGATGGATATCTGGGCGATGGACGTGGCCCGATACGGCGACTACGCCAACCTCGCGTACACGAACGCGAAGGTCCAGGAGAACTACCGGCGCCGCTTTCGGATCACGTTCCCGAACGAGGAGCTGCCGGCCGCCCGTCCCCTGCTGACGACCCCGATCCATGATCGGCTGACCGCGGCCAACGCCGTCTGGGGCGCGACGGCCGGTCTGGAGCACGCGCTGTGGTTCCAGAAGAAGGGCCTCGAGCCCAAGGAGGACGTGACCTTCCGGCGATCGAACGCCTGGGCGTGCGTAGCCGAGGAGGTCGCCGCCGTCCGCGAGCGGGTCGGCATGACCGAGATCTCGAACTACGCGAAGTACCGGGTCACAGGGCCCGGCGCCGAGGCGTGGCTGTCGTCGCTGCTCACCGCTCGGATGCCGGCTCCGGGCCGGATCACCCTCGCGGCGATGCTCAACGACGCCGGGCGAATCGTTGGCGAGTTCACGGTCGCCCGCGCGTCCGAGGCCGACGAGTTCTTCGTGTTCGGCTCGCTGCCGGCCGAGACGCACCACTCGCGTTGGTTCCGCCACCATCTCCCGGCCGACGGCTCCGTCACCTTCGAGGTGCTCGGGCTGGGCCTCGTCGGTCTGTCGCTCGCCGGTCCGCGCGCGCGCGACATCCTGGCCGCCGTCGCGCCGGATCTCGACCTCTCGACCGCGGTGTTCCCGTTCATGACGTTCCGGCGCGTCGACCTCGGGATGCAGCCGGCCCTCGTCGCCCGGATCAACTACTCGGGCGACCTCGGGTACGAGCTGTGGGTGGCGCCGGAGCATCAGCGGGCGCTGTTCGACCGCATCGTCGCGGCCGGCGCGCCACACGGCCTGCGGCTGTTCGGGATGCGGGCGCTCATGTCGCTCCGGCTCGAGAAGGGCTACGGGACGTGGTTCCGCGAGTACCGCCCGATCTACACCCCGGCCGAGGGCGGCATCACTCGCTACATCCGGCTCGACCACGAGTTCATCGGGCGGGCGGCCCACGAGAAGGAGCTGGCGGACGGCGGGCCGAAGCGGCGCCTCGTGACGTTCGTCGTCGACCCGGAACCGGACGATCCCGCCGATGTCATCGGCGACGAGCCCGTCTGGCACGACGACGCGGTCGTCGGCTGGATCACGTCGGGCGGCTACGGACATCACGTGAAGCAGTCGATCGCCCTGGGCTATGTCCCCACCGAGCTTTCCACCCCGGACGGCCCCGGCGGCCGGGGCTTCGAGATCGAGATCATCGGCCGGCGGCGCCCCGCCCGGCTCCAGCCCGAGCCGCTCTTCGACCCGCAAGGGCTCCGGATGCGCCAGTGACCGATCGGGGAGCCGAGCCCGACGCGCCGGTTGGCGGGCGCATCGTCGTCGATGGGCGGCCGGTGCCCTTTGAACCCGACGACTCAGTCGCGATCGCGATCGTCCGCGCGGGCGATGTTCCCGGCAGGGGCGGGACGTTGTGCCTGGCCGGGGACTGCGGCAATTGCCTCGCGACGGTCAATGGCGTTGCCTACGTCCGGACCTGCCAGGTCGCCGCGCTGCCCGGGACCGTGGTCGGGCGCCACCCGGCCGAGGGCAAGCCGGCCCTGCCCTCCGTCGACCTGCGCGACCTTGCTCGGGTGCCGCTGGGGCCGGACATCCCGGTCCGCCGCGCCCATGCCGGGCTGGCGATCGTCGGCGGTGGCTCGAGCGAACGGGCCGCTGCCGAAGGTCGGGATGGCGCGCTCGTCCTTGACGCAGCCGACGGCATCGAGGTGGTCGGCATCTACCCGGGTCCTGCGGCCGTCGCCCGCGAGCCCGGTGGCATGCTCCACCTCGAGGCCGACGAGATCGTCGTCGCGACCGGCTCGGCCGAGATCCATCCGGTCTGCCCCGGCAGCCGGCTCGCCGGGATCGTCACGGCCCGCGCCGCCGAGCGGCTGGCGGCGGCAGATATCGACCTCGGTCGGGCGGTGACGATCACGACCCACCCGATCCGATTCGAGGACGACGGGTCCGGCCGCGTCGGCGCCGTGGTCGTCGCCGGCGAGGACGGCTCCGAGGTGACGCTGCCATGCGAGACGGCCATCGTCGACCTCGGCCGGGCGCCACGTGACGTGCTCGCCCGGATGACCCGCGACCCGGGCGTCCGCGCCGTCGGGTCGGCCGCGCTCGACCACCCGCTCCCGCCGTCCCCGATCGAGGGCGTCGTGTGCCCGTGCATGGGCACGACCGTGGCCGACCTCGAGACTGCGTTCGACAAGGGCTACAACGAGCTCGAACTCCTGAAGCGCGCATCGTGGGCCGGGCTGGGCCCGTGCCAGGGCGGCGCCTGCCTGCCGCACGTTCGAGCGTTCATCGCCGCCCGCACCGGCGGTCCGCCGCCTGACCCATTCACCGCTCGCCCGGCCGCCCGCCAGATCACCCTCGCCGAGGCTGCGGCCGACACCACGATCGACGCCTTCCGGCGGACGCCGCTCCACGCCGAGCACCTCGCGTTCGGCGCCCGGATGGACCGCTTTGGCGGCTGGTTCCGGCCGTGGCACTACGGCGACGTCGTCGGCGAGTACTGGGCGGTCCGCGAGGGCGTCTCGATCGGGGACGTGTCGACGCTCGGCAAGCTGATCGTGTCGGGGCCGGACGTCGTCGAGGCGCTCGAGCGGATCTACCCGTGCCACGT
>JACDAH010000142.1 GCA_013695505.1 Chloroflexota bacterium
CGCGGGCTCGGGCTCGGGCTGGACCGTCATTGGAGGTCCGCGACGCGCCTGACGAGGTCGCGCCGCTCGTCGTTGCTCATGCGCCCGAACGCGGACCCGATCCCGACCGCGACGGCGCCAGCCTGCAGGAAGCCGACCGCGTTCGATGCGTCGACGCCGCCGGTCACGATCGTCTCGATCTCGGGCAGGGGACCGTGCAGCTCGCGGATGTGGCCCGGGCCGAGGGACGAGCCCGGGAAGAGCTTCACGAACGTCGCGCCGGCACGCCAGGCAGCATCGATCTCCGTGGGCGTGTACGCGCCGGGGATGAACGGCATACCGGCGGCGAGAGCGTCCGCGAGGATGTCGTCGTCGAGGACGGGGCTGACGCCGAACGCCGCCCCGGCGTCGATCGCCGCGCGGAGGTGGTCCCGGGTCCGGATCGTGCCCGCGCCGACGCACGCGACCTCGCCGACGTGCGCACGAACGGCCTCGAGGTCTGCGGCGGCGTCGGCGGAGTCGAACGTGATCTCGACGATGCGGATGCCGTCGGCGACGAGGTCATCGACCAACGCGATGAGGCGCTCGCGCGGCTCGACCCGGCGCAGAACCGCGACCAGGCGCTGTTCACGGATCGCGGCGGCGCCTGGTCCGGAGCGCAAGATCTGAGGGTCGACCGGCACGGTCGGAGTCTAGGTGCCCGCACAGACGTGCGTCAATCGCTCAGATGAGCGTCCCGGTCTCGCCTCCTGCCGTTGCCCCTGTCGTTCCGGATTCCACTCCCCCGCCAGGAACGCTCGACTCGGTCAAGCTGAGACACTACCCGCTGGACGCATTCATTGACGCGCCCAAATCCGAGGCGTATCATCCCGTGCATCCCAGACCGGCTGCGCAGCGGAGCGATTCCGCGCGGAAACACAGCCCGGTCGCGGCCCACCTCGCCCCGCACGCGTTCTCCTGAGGGAAGTTCCCACCCATGCCCCAACTCGGTCCCGATCAGCGTTCCCGGAATCGGCGGCCGCGCCGTCGCAACCAGGTGACCTCACGCGCGCCCGTCTCGGAGTTCGAGGAGCAGCAGGAGCTCGAGGCCTCGCGCGAGCGGAACGACCTCGATGTGACCGACCTCCGCGAGATGAGCGTTCCCGAGCTCCGCGCGGTCAGCAAGGACCTCGAGCTTGAGACCGGAACGCAGGAGCGCAAGGACGATCTCGTCGAGCGCATCCTCGAGCGCCAGACCGAGCGAGCCGGCCACGCCTACGCCAGCGGCATCCTCGACGTCGTCGACGAGGGGTTCGGCTTCCTCCGCCGCCACGGACTGCTTCCCAGCCCCGACGACGTCTACGTCAGCTCCAGCCAGGTCCGTCGCTTCGGCCTCCGGATCGGCGATCGCGTCAGCGGCGCCGTCCGCGCTCCGCGCGAGGCCGAGAAGTACTGGGGCATGCTCCGGGTCGATGCGGTCAACGGCGTCGACTTCGAGACCGCCCGTCGGCGGCCCGCCTTCGGCGACCTGACCCCGATCTTCCCGCTCGAGCTGATCAACCTCGAGAACGACCCGAAGAATCTCAGCCAGCGGCTGATCAACATCGTCAACCCGCTCGGCAAGGGCCAGCGCGCCCTGATCGTCAGCCCGCCGAAGGCCGGCAAGACGATGCTCCTCAAGCACATCGCCAACGGCATCAGCACGAACTACCCGGACATCCTCCTGATGGTCGCGCTGATCGGTGAGCGTCCTGAGGAAGTCACCGATATGCGCCGAGGCGTCAAGGGCGAGGTCATCTCCTCGACCTTCGACGAGCCGACCGAGAACCACACCCATGTCGCCGAGATGGCCCTCGAGATCGCCAAGCGCCAGGTCGAGACCGGCCGCGACGTCGTGATCCTGCTCGATTCGATCACCCGCCTCGCCCGGGCCTACAACCTGGCCCTCCCGCCGTCGGGCCGGACACTGTCGGGTGGCATCGACCCGATCGCCCTGTATCCCCCGAAGCGATTCTTCGGCGCCGCGCGGAACATCGAGGAGGGCGGCTCGCTGACCGTCATCGCGACGTGTCTCGTCGACACAGGCTCGCGGATGGACGACGTCATCTATGAGGAGTTCAAGGGCACCGGCAACTCCGAGCTCATCCTCGACCGGAAGCTCGCCGAGAAGCGGATCTTCCCGGCCATCGACGTCCAGCGCTCGGGCACCCGCCGCGAGGAGCTCCTCCTCGAGGAAGGCACGCTCAAGATGGTGTGGACGATGCGCCGAATGCTGTCCGCGGTCGGCACCAACGAGGGCATCGAGCTGCTCCTCAACCGGCTTTCGAAAACCGAGAACAATGTCCAGTTCCTCGGTTCGCTGACGAAAAGCCTGGACGGCTGACGCCGCGCGGCCTCCGTCACACCGGTCCGACGAGGGCAAGGCCGGGTTTCGCGGTTTGCGGTGTTGTTACCGACCTGTTACGGTTCCGTCCGAAGTCGACAGCCCGCTTTTGAGCAGGCTCGGCCGCGGAACTGAGACCCCCAGCTCGAAGACGCGACCCTAATTCGGACGGTCCCGACCCCCTGCGCCCCATCCCCCGCGCCGACCGTCCGGTCCCACAGGAGACCGTATTGCGCAACGCATCGGTCGGTCCGCAGCGCCCGTTCGCGCGCCTGCGCTCCGCCCAGGGCCACCGCTCGGCGGCGGCCGTCACCTTCCAGCGAAACAGCATCTCGATCGCGCGCAGCATCCGCGCCGGATCGGTCGCACGGCCCACCCTGTCGGGTGAGCGCCTCGTCTCGATCACGGCCGTCGGCCTCGTCGCCATCGCGCTCATCCTCAGCAACCTCGGTTCCGATGCCCCGGCCGGAGCGATCGGCCCGACAGGGAACACCGCCGGCGCCGGCAGCGAGCCGCGGATTGCCCTCGGTGGCGCCGTCTCCGGTCTCGAGAACGCCCCCCAGGGCGGGATCGACGATCGCTACGCGGCCGGCGATCCGGGCCCCACGTCCGACAGCGTGACCGACGGCGGTTCCCTCCTCGCGCCCGGCGGCGCGACGATCGACGGGCCGTTCACCTCCGACGGAACGCTGGTCAAGCCCGTCTCGGTCGACACGACGGTCACGGACGGCAAGGCCCTGATGCGGACCTATCGCGTCAGGTCCGGCGACACCCTCACCGGCATCGCCAACAAGTTCGATGTCTCGATGATGACGGTCTGGTGGGCCAACCACCTGAAGGCCAAGGACGACCTCCACATCGGCCAGACCCTGACGATCCCGCCCGTCAGCGGCGTCGTGGTCACGGTCACGGCGGCCGACACGCTCGAGACGCTGGCGATGAAATTCGGCGTCGAGCCGGCCGACATCATCGACACGAATCAGCTCGCCGACCCGAATCTCGTCGTCGGCCAGACGCTGACGATCCCGGGCGCCCGGTCGAAGGCGATCTCGACCCCCAAGCCCAAGGCGACCACCAAGCCCGCCCCGAGCCGAACCACGTCGGGCGGTGGCGGCACCACCAGACCGCCGGCCCAGTACAGCGGTGGCAAGTTCGCCTGGCCCGTCGCGGGCGGTTACATCAGCCAGTACTTCCACTACGGCCATTACGCGATCGACATCGCGGCCGACTCCGGGACCCGCGTCATGGCGGCGGCCGGCGGCACGGTCACCTTCGCCGGCTGGAAGAACAACGGCGGCGGCTACCAGGTGTGGATCGCCCACGGCTCGGGCCTGTACACGACCTACAACCACATGTCGTCGGTGGCGGTCGGGCGGGGGCAGCACGTGTCGCGCGGCCAGCAGGTCGGGCGGGTCGGAATGACCGGCAGGGCGAGCGGTCCGCATCTCCACTTCGAGGTCTGGCGTGGGCCGATCTGGGACGGCGGGACCCGGGTCAACCCGCTGATCTACCTCTGATCGACTGACCGCCCAGCGACGCGTCGCCGGCTTGGAGGAGGGCCGACGACGCGGCGCGGGCAGGTCGTCCGATCGATCGTCCGCGGGTCCGGCGTGACCGGTCCGGCACGGCCGCTCGTCGATGACCGGGGTCGGGCCGACCGGATGCGACAATTCACCTGATGTTTCTCGACCGCGTCAAGATCTTCGTCAAGGCCGGGGCAGGCGGCGACGGTGCGGCCACATTCCGCCAGGAGGCCCACGTCCCGCGGGGCGGCCCCGCCGGCGGCGATGGCGGCCGGGGCGGCTCGATCCACGTCCGCGTCGACGCCGGCCAGACGACCCTTCGCG
>JACDAH010000147.1 GCA_013695505.1 Chloroflexota bacterium
GCCGCCCCACTCGGGACGGCGGTTCGGACGGATCGGGCCTCCACGGGCGGGGTCCGGCTCGGCCAGACCGCAGGAGGAGCGGCGGCTACTGGGCCCGGAGACCCTCGTGGTGGGACGAGGGAGCGCCCGCGTTCGACCCGTTGGCGGGTGCGGCCTTGGATGGAGACGTTCCCGGCCCGGCATGGTCGCGGCCGAGGGTGTCCGTGGAAGCGTGGCTGTCGGTGTCGCGGACCGTGTCGAGGGCGAGGGCCCGGGCAGCCGCGCCCTGGTCGCGGGTACCGAGGTCGCGAACGGCCGGGGCGTAGATCGCGGCGGGCGCGGCGGCGGCGGCCTGGGTCGTCCGTCCGAGGTTGGCCGAGCCCCACGCCACCGCGATGGCGGCGACGAGGATCGCGACCGCCAGCCCGAGGGCGGCGAGGATGGGGCCGGTGGTTGCCGGCTGCTGGATGGTGCGCGTCTGTCCGGTCATCTGGGCCTCCTGTCGCTCCGGTCCGCCTGTCGGTCATCCGATCGGTTCGGGACGGGGCGTTCGATGTCCGCATCCTCGATCGGCGACCAGTTGCCGCCATCGGGCTGGAGCCCGACGCCCGAGCCCTTGGGTGCCTTAAAGCTGCGCGCCGATCCGCCGCGCCGCCTTACGTTGCGAGGCAGACTGGGCGGGATCGAGCGCAACCGACGGACCGACCAAGGTGTTTCAATCGGTATGGACGACCGACGACCCGACGACGCAGAGCTCGCCGCCCGCCTGGCCCTGGACCTCGACGCGACCTTCGAAGCGGTGGTCCGGGCACACCAGGACCGGCTGTTCACGATCGCTCTCCGGACCGGCGGCGACCGCAGCGACGCCGAGGAGCTCGTCCAGGACGCGTTCGTCCGCGCTTACCGCGCGCTCTCGGTCTGGCCACCGCCGCGGATCCGGGAGCTCCGGCTGCGCGGCTGGCTGACGACGATCCTGCTCAACGCCGGCCGCAACCGGGCCCGGGTGAAGCGGGTTCCGACCACCGAGCTGGCCTTCGACCCCGGGGCCGAGCCGGCCGCCGACCCACTCGCCCGCCGCGATGAGCGCGAGACGTGGGCCGGACTGCTGGCCAGCTTGAGCCCGGCCCAGCGGACCGCCGTCGTCCTCCGCCACGTCGACGGCCTGTCGTACGCCGAGATCGCCGAGGTGGTCGGCCGGCCCGAAGGCACCGTCAAGGCACACGTCCATCGAGGACTGGCCACCCTGCGCACAGCGCTCCTTGCCTCTGAGGGGCCGCCCGGAGGGCTACGAGCCGAGGAGATTTCCGCATGAACGATCCGATCGATCCCCGCACCGATGCCGGCCTCGCCGGGCTCCGGGAGCCCGCTCCGGCCGGCCTCGCTCATTCGACGCTCGTCGCGGTCGGTCTGGCCGACGACTACGCCGTCATCGAGTCGCCGGTCGGTCCGCTCCGGGTCGTCTGGAACGGCCGCGGCGTGTCCGAGGTCTCGGGCGAGACCGACGACGCAACATTCGAAACCCGGTTCCGAGCCCGGACCGGGCGCGTCGCTCGTCGCCGGGATGCGCTCCCGGCCGACCTCGCCCGGAAGATCGAGCGGCGCCTGGCCGGCGACCGTCACAACCGGATCGATCTCGACCTGCGCGGTGCATCCGAATTCGAGCGGGCCGTCTGGATGAAGGCGCTCGAGATCCCCCGTGGCGAGGTCCGGCCGTACGGCTGGATCGCGGCCGAGATCGGGCGGCCGAAGGCGGTCCGCGCCGTCGGGACGGCCCTCGGCCACAATCCCGTGCCGCTGATCGTGCCGTGCCACCGCGTCGTCCGGAGCGACGGGATGCTCGGCCAGTACTCCCTCGGCGGGCCCGAGAACAAGCGCGCGATCCTCACCGGGGAGGGAGCCGATCCGGACGAGCTCGAGACCCTCGCCCGGGCGGGAGTCCGGTTCTTCGGCTCGGACACGACCCACATCTACTGCATGCCGACGTGCCGCGACGCCCGCCGCGTCACTGAGCGCCACCTGATGCACTTCCCGTCGGCGCGGGCGGCGGAGGCCGCGGGCTATCGCCCCTGCAAGCACTGCCGCCCCATCGGGGTCCAGGTCGCCTGACCAAGCGAGCCGGCCTTTGGTCTGCTCGAGCCGGCTCGCGGAAGGCAGGAACCGGCCGGATTGGCCGGGGCGGCGCGGGCGTCGTACACTGGCGATACTTTGGACCAGCCCACTATGCCAACCGGCCCGACGATCAAGCCCGCCTCAGCGGTCCTCGTCTGGACAGCGATCCTCATCCTGTACGTGGTCTGGGGCTCGACGTACCTCGCGATCCGGGTCGCGGTCGAGACATTCCCCCCGTTTGTGATGGGCGCGGTCCGCTTCTCGATCGCCGGTTTCGTCATGCTCGTGGCGGTGATCGTTGCTCGCCGCGGGGTGGTCGCCCGGCCAGGCCTGCGCGAGCTCCGCGACTGCGCGATCGTCGGGACGTGTCTGATGTTCGGGGGGATGGGCCTCGTCTCGTGGGGTGAACAGACGATCCCGTCCGGGATCGCCGGTGTCGTCATCGCGACGATGCCGGTGTGGGTCGCCATCTACGGGCGGCTGTTCTTCCGCGAGCGCCTCCCCCGTCTGGCGGTCGTCGGGATCGTCGTCGGCATGATCGGGGTGATCGTCCTCGTCGGCCAGGGCGTTGCCGTCGACCGGAGCCTCGATCCCGTCGGGATGGTGGCGCTGATCCTGTCGCCCATGGCTTGGGCGGCGGGCGCCACGTTCTCGGCCCACCGGGCACACCTCCCATCCGACCCCTTCCTCGCGACCAGCCTCGAGATGCTGTCCGGCTCCGCGGTCCTGGCGGGAGCGGCGATCGCCTCCGGCGAGCTGGCCGCATTCCGGCCGGAGACCGTCTCAGGTGATGCGATCCTCGCGACCGGATACCTCACCATGGTGGGCAGCCTCGTCGCCTTCACCGCCTTCGTCTGGGTCATCCGCCACGCGCCCCTGCCCCTCGTGACCACGTACGCCTTCGTGAACCCGGTGATCGCGGTATTCCTCGGCGGGTTGCTGCTCCACGAGGTCGTCGGGCCCGTCCAGCTCGGCGCGGGTGGCGTCATCGTGGCCGGCGTCGCGCTGATCATCCTCGCCCGGAGCAGGATGACTCCGACGTCCGAAGCAGTCCCGGAGGAACGGCAGCCGGGTGTCGCCGCGGCCGCCTGACTGCTCAGCCGGCGGGGCGCCCTTCCGCCACCACCGTCCGCGCGACGCGCCTCGCGAGAGCCATGATCGTGATCATCGGGTTGACCCCGATCCCGGTCGGGAAGAGCGAGCCGTCGCCGACGTAGAGCCCCCCGATCAGCGCCCCGTCACGGGTCCGGACTCGTCCCTCGGGATCGCACGGATGACCGCGGACGTCCGCGCCCATCCGGACCGAGCCCATCTGGTGGGCCGAGAAGACCGATCCCCGATTCGGCGCGAAGTCGAAGCCGCGCAGGGCGTCCTCGAACGCGACGAACGCCCGCGCCTCCTGGC
>JACDAH010000163.1 GCA_013695505.1 Chloroflexota bacterium
ACGCCGGACCGCCCGTCGAGCCGGCACGACGACGCGATCCGGATCGGCGACGATTGCGTCGCGGAGCTCGACCTCGATGCCGAGAACCGGCAGCAGCCCGGCGTCCTCGTACGCCGTCTGGCCGCGAACGACGCCATAGAGCCCCTGGTGGTCGGTCACCGCCAGCCCTGTCAGGCCGAGCTCGGCCGCCCGCTCGGCCAGCTCGTCGGGCGCCGAGGCACCGTCGAGGAACGAGAAATTGGTGTGGCAGTGGAGCTCGGCATAGGCGGTCATCTGGACCGACGATGATCGAACATCTGTTCGGTTTGGTCAACTCCAACGAACCCGCCAGGGACTCATGACGAGACGTCACAAGTCCTCCTCCAGTTGATGCGAAATTCATCGGGAAATCGACGAAACAGATCGACGCCATCCGGCGTCTACAGCCACATGAAGCGCGACAGCTCTCGGCTCCTCGTCGCCAGCCTCCGGACCGGACTCATGGTCGGGCTCGCCCTCGTCCTGATCCTCGTCCTCCTGCCGGCGGCGGTTGGGGCCCAGGCGGCCGGTCTGCGCTGAACCACACACCGTCCTGGCCTGGGGGCTCGGGTGTATGGGCGGCAACCGGTCGCGAGGACCGAATGCCGACCCGCCGCGGATCTGGTGAGCGGGTCCGGCGGCCAGGGGCCGTCGTCGTGCTGGGGCATGACGACGGTCCCTTCGTTTTTTCCGCGTCATCGGGACCGCCCGGCTAGGATGAGCCGGTGATCGCGCTCCGCCGCCGAGCTGCCGGGCCCCTCGTATCTTTCCTGGCGATCGGGCTTGCCGTCCTCACCGCCGGGTGCGGCTCCGGGGCTCAGGCGAGCCCTCGCCCGAGCTCATCGGCCCTGGCTCCGTCCCCGCTGGTGCCGTCGATCACCGCGGTTCCGGGCGGCCCGAGCCCGGTCGTCGGCGTCAGCGTCGGACCTCCCACGACGAACGTCACCGGCTTCGGCCCGATCTTCGACTCGCTGCCGGCGTCGTTCCCGAAGCTGCCGGGCCAGGAACCGGCCACGACGGGCGCGGGCGCGACGAGCGGTTCGTTCGCGGTCAACATGACCGCCGACGACGCGGCGTTGGCCATGGCCGCAGCCTTGACCAACCAGGGCTGGACGGCGGATGTGAGCTCAGCCCTGGAGGACGGGACCGTCGTCCTCGACGCGACGGCCGCGCTGCCTGGCTGCAAGGCGGAGGTGCGCTTCACGCCGCTATCTGGCACGATCATCATGTCGGTGCTGTACGGGGCGTCCTGCCCCTTCGGCTGATCGCACGGGAGAACCAGATCGGCGGATGCCAGCCGCTCGCGACCCACGCGGGCCCGCTTGTCCTGACGGCCGTTCTCGCTCGTGCGCTCCCCGCCATCGATGGCGACGATCCCTGCAAGGAAGGTGATCTGCCCTGATCGATTCGGGCCGATCCGCGTAACGCTCCGTGAACGGCCGCCGTCTACGCTTTCGTCGACCGGCAGGGGACCGGTCCGATCAGGGGTGATGGCGTGCAGCATCGATCGACGCGCTCCAACGATGTCCAGGCGCTTGCCTTCGTGGTGGCCCTCTTCGGGTTGCTCCTGGCCCTGACCGTGTTGCTCGGAGCGCCCATCGCCTGACCTCGTCCGGCGTCACGCGGCTCAGTCGTAGAGCCGCTCGAGGTGCCACGTCCCGTCGATCCGGTCGAGGTAGACGAGGGCCAGCCAGCGGGTCCCGACGACCTTGCAGTAGTCGCGCTCGATCGGCTCGCGCCACCACGATTCGGCGACCCGCCAGGCGTTGCAGACCTCCACCTGCTCGCGCTGGCCGTTCCAGCGGATCGCGACCAGCCGCCCGTCGCCATCGAGCTCGACGTCGATCAGCGGATGCTCGCGCAGGAGCCGGGTCATCGGCCAACCGCTTCGGATATGCGGCTACCGGAAACGGCAGTCGACCTCGTTCGCGCTGCCCCCACAGCCGCGCTCACGGGCGCCACGTCCAGCGCCGCTCCGCGAGCGGCGCGTCAGGATCGACGATCGCCACCCGCCGGACCCGATCCTCCCCGAACGTCAGCGCCAGGCGGGCCAGCTGCCAGCCGAGCCGGGCGGTCCGCGCGGCCTGCGGCACGAACAGCGGCAGCTGCTGCCCGATGG
>JACDAH010000170.1 GCA_013695505.1 Chloroflexota bacterium
TCTCGTCCTGGTCCGGACCGAGGACGTGATCGCCCGGTACGCGGGTTCGTTGACGGGCGTGTGGCCGCCGGGCGCCCTTGACGAGCTTCGAGACGAATGGGAACGGTAGTCGTCGATGCCGGTGTCATCATCGCGATCCTGGACGCCAGTGACGCTCATCATGAGGCCGCGCGAAGCGCACTTGTCGAGCTCGAGCGTGGCTCTCAGCTTGTGCTTCCTGCATCGGCCTACTCGGAGTTGATGGTCCATCCGCAGATCGGCGAGTCGAGCAGGAGCGCCGACGCCGACGCCTTCATCGACGCGCTGCCCGCTCGCATCGAGCCGATCGGCCGGAGCATTGCCCTGGCTGCCGCTGTCCTCCGATCACGACATGGCCGGAGGCTTCGGCTTCCGGACGCTCTGGTGGTCGCCACGGCGGTCGTCCTGGACGCCGATCTCATCCTCACGACAGATTCGCGCTGGCCCGACACGAGCGTCGCGACACGAGTGGTGGGACCTCGTTGATGCGCGTCGCATTTGCCGCCGATCACGCCGGAGCCGCCCTGAAGGACGATCTCCGGCGTCGGCTCGAGGCGGCCGGCCTCGGTCACGAGGTCATCGACCTCGGTGGCGACGGCTCGGACCCGCTGGACGACTACCCGGACTTCGCCGCCCGTCTCGGCTCCGCGGTCCGCGACGGCGAAGCCGACCGCGGCGTCCTCATCTGCGGCTCCGGCGTCGGGGCGAGCGTCGCGGCCAACAAGGTCCGCGGCATCAGGAGCGCCGTCTGCCACGACACGTACTCGGCCCACCAGGGCGTCGAGCACGACGACATGAACATCCTCACGCTCGGCTCACGGGTCATCGGGCCCGAACCGGCCTGGGAATGCCTCGTCGCCTTCCTCGGGGCGACGTTCAGCGGCGAGGCGCGCCACCAGCGCCGGCTCGACAAGGTCCTCGCGATCGAGGCGGCCGAACGCAGCTGATCGGGCGTTTCGAGCGTCACTCGCGGACCCTCGGTGGCTCATTTCATCGGCAGGGCGCCATCTCGTGGCGGGTGCGCGCCTGGCGGTCGGATGGCAGCTCTCGACACCGGACGGATCTGCCGTCTCAGGTGGCCTCGTAATCGAGCAGCATCGCCCCGGAGGCGAATCGCCGGGTCTCGCGGAGGCGAAGCCCGATGGGCTTTGCGAGCGCCGGGAAGAACGGCGTCCCGGCACCGAGGATCACCGGGTGGACGACGAGCTGGAACTCGTCGACGAGGCCTCGCTCGATGAACTCGGCAGCAAGCGTCGGTCCGCCGACCTCCAGATCTCCGTCGAACTCGGCCTTCAGCTTCGACAGCTCCTCGCCGACATCGCCGCGCACGAGCCGGCTGTTCCCTTCGACCGACTCGAGGCTGGTCGAGAACACGATCTTCGGCTTCGCGTTCCAGATCCGCGCGAAGTCGAGCATCACGGGCGTCGCCGCCGGGTCCGACTCGGCGGTCGGCCAGTAGGCCGTCATCACCTCGTACAGTCGTCGGCCGTAGAGCGACGCGTCGATCGCGCGCGTCTGGTCGTTGAACCAGGCGTGGAGCTCGTCATCGACCACGGTCCAGTCGAGGCTCTGGTCCGCTGTCTCGACGAAGCCGTCGAGCGACACGTTCATCAGGTAGATCAGCCTGCCCATCGTCACCTCCGATGCATGGATTCGTCCTGCTGACGACGCCGGACGCCGGAACTCATCGGTGCCGGTCGGCGCCGGTCGCCCGCTCGGGCCCGCGGACCCGATGCGACGCAGCGTTAACGTCCGCGTGGACGGACTCGGACTACCATGGGCCCTGATGCCTGACGACGCCACCACCACCCCGGCCTTCGCGGTTCCCGAGCTGGCGCTTGGCGACGGCACGGCCGCGTACGATGCGGCGGTCGAGCGGGCCCGCGACGAGGAATGGACCGAACGCCTGTGGGACCGCGACCCGTCGCTATGGTCGACCAACGAGCGCGTCCAGGCCGCGATCGCAGAACGCCTCGGCTGGCTCGACGCCCCGGCCCACTTCGCCGATCAGGTCGCCGCGCTCGAGGGCTTCGGCGAGGGGATCCGCGACGCCGGCTTCACGACCGCGGTGGTCGGCGGGATGGGCGGCAGCAGCCTCGCCCCGGACATCCTCAACCGCACGTTCGGGACCGCCGAGGGCTGGCTCGATCTCCGCGTCCTCGATTCGACCGACCCGGCGGCCGTGGCCGCGGCCGTCGACGATCTCGACCCGCTGGCCACGCTCTGGATCGTCGCGAGCAAATCCGGCACCACTACCGAGCCGCTCGCCTTCCAGGCCGATGCGTGGGAGCGTGCCGAGCGCGCGCTCCGGGCCCATCACGCGCCACGCCACGAGCACGCCGGCGAGCTGATGATCGCGATCACCGACCCGGGCAAGAGCGTCGAGGCCATCCCCCGCCACGACGATCTCCGCGAGGTCTTTCTGAATCCGGCCGACATCGGCGGTCGCTACTCGGCGCTGACGTACGTCGGCCTCGTGCCGGCCAGCCTGATCGGGATCGACCTCGACGCGCTCCTCGCGGCGGCCCTGGCGATGGCCGGCGCCTGCCGGGAGCCCGATCCGGCGGTGAACCCCGGCGTGAGCCTCGGCCTCGCGATCGGCACGCTCGCGAAGGCGGGGCGCGACAAGCTGACCTTCATCGCCGATCCGGCGATCGAGAGCTTCGGGGCGTGGGCGGAGCAGCTGATCGCGGAGAGCACCGGCAAGCACGGCGTGGGCATCGTCCCGGTCGACGGCGAGCCGATCGGAGAGATTGCGGCGTACGGACCGGACCGGGTCTTCGTCCGGCTGGCCCTCGCGGGCAGCGGCGGCCATGCCGCTGGCGACGGGCTCGTCGACGCTGCCGCGGCCGACGGCCGGCCCGTGATCCGGATCACCGTCGCCGATCCGATCGACCTCGGCGCGGAGGCGTTCCGCTGGGAGGTCGCCACCGCGATCGCGGGGGCCGTCCTTGGGATCGACCCGTTCGACCAGCCCAATGTTGAAGAGGCCAAGAACCTGACGCGGAACGTTCTTGCCGCCGCGGAATCAGGCGGGGCGCCTCCGCCGCCGGCCCCCGCCCTCGTCGCCGACACCGCCTCGGGTCTTGCCCTCCACGGAGACGCCGCGCTCCGTCTGACGGCTGGCGACGGAACCCTCGTCGGCGAGCTCGCCCGCCACCTGGCCAGGCGCAAGTCCAATGCCTATCTCGCCCTCCAGGCCTTCATCGTGCCGACCACTGCCACTGACGCAGCGCTCCAGCGGATCCGCGTCCTGCTCCGCGACGCGACCCGCTGCGCGACGACGGCCGGCTTCGGGCCGCGCTTCCTTCATTCGACCGGCCAGCTCCACAAGGGCGGGACGCCGAGCGGCTGGTTCCTCCAGCTCACGTCGGATCATCCGGTGGATCGCCCGATCCCGGGCTGGCCGTACACCTTCGGTCGGCTCATCGATGCCCAGGCGGAGGGCGACTTCGCCGCGATCGAGTCCCACGACCTGCCCATCCTGCGCGTCCACCTCGCCGATCCTGAGCGCGGCCTGGCCGCCCTCGAGGCGGCACTGCGCGAGGCGCTGGCCGCGGGCTGACAGCGAGCTTCACGCGACCGCTCACCGGCCGCGTCCACTTGTCGAGGGAGGCCAGTCACAATGCGGATCGGGTTCGTCGGTCTCGGTCGGATGGGCGCCAACATGGTCCGCCGCCTCCTCAAGGACGGGCACGAGGTCGTCGCCTACAACCGGACCTCGGAGAAGACCAAGGAGATCGAAGGCGAAGGCGCGATCGGCTCCTACTCGATCGCCGAGCTCGTCTCGAAGCTCGAGAAGCCGCGCGCCGTCTGGATCATGGTCCCGGCCGGGGACGCGACCGAGGCCCAGATCGCGGAGCTCATGGAGCACCTCGAGCCGGGCGACACGATCATCGACGGCGGCAACACCAACTTCCACGATGACCAGCGCCGCCATGCGACCTTGGCCGACAAGGGGATCCAGTACGTCGACGCCGGGACGTCAGGCGGGATCTGGGGCCTCCAGGTGGGCTACTGCCTGATGGTCGGTGGCGAGGAGGCAGCCGTGAAGCCCCTCGAGCCGATCTTCGTCTCGCTTGCCCCGCCCAACGGGTATCTCCACGTGGGCGGCGCGGGCGCCGGCCATTACGTGAAGATGGTCCACAACGGGATCGAATACGGCCTGATGCAGGCGTATGCGGAGGGATTCGAGATCCTCCATGCCTCGTCCTACCCGCTCGACCTGGCGGGGATCGCCGACCTCTGGATGCAGGGATCCGTCGTCCGCTCGTGGCTGCTCGAGCTGGCGGCCCGGGCATTCAAGGCGAACGGCCAGGACCTCGAGCACCTCAAGGGGTACGTGGCGGATTCGGGCGAAGGCCGCTGGACGATCCAGGAGGCGATCGACCACGACGTCCCGGCCCCGGTCATCACCCTGTCGCTGCTGACCCGGTTCCGGTCTCGCCAGGACGATTCGTACGGCGCGAAGGTCCTGGCCGCACTGCGCAACGAGTTCGGCGGCCACGAGGTGAAGACCGGATGAACCGCGCCCGCATCCTGCCGTTGACCACCCGCCGTGGCCAGCGACATCGTCCCGCCCGATGACCGACCCCGCGGTCCCCAAGCGCCGGAAGACGTCCGAAAAGCCGGACGCCCCGTCCGTGGCGCCTGAGACCGCTCCCGACAAGACGCCCCATCCCTCGCCCCGCGCCAAGGACGCGCCGCGGACGATGCGGGAGCTGCGCCTCGCTCGCGAGGCCAAGCGGAAACCCGCCCCGAAGGCCGACGACAACCCGCTCCGCGAGGGGCTCCGCCTCGAGCGCGTCCCGGACCCGAGCGTCCTCGTCCTCTTCGGGGCGACCGGCGACCTCGCCCACCGCAAGGTCATCCCGGCGCTGTACCAGCTGTGGCGGACGAACCTCCTGCCCCACGACTTCGTGGTCGTCGCGATCGGACGGCGCGACTACGACGACGAGACCCTCCGGGCCGAGCTCCGGACCGCGCTCGAGAAGTACTCGCGGGTTGTGCCGCTCGACGACGCCGCCTGGAACTCCTTCTCGCGCCGGATCCGCTACCTCAAGCTCGATTTCGACAACCCTGCAGGATACGACCGGCTCGTGAAGGTTCTCGACGGCATCGACAAGGAGCAGAACTCGCGCGGGAACCACCTCTACTACCTGGCGACCCAGCCGTCGGCATTCGCCGAGATCGTCGCCCAGCTTGGCCGGGTCGGGCTCGATCACGAACGGCACGAGGGCGGCTGGCGACGGATCGTCATCGAGAAGCCGTTCGGCCACGATCTCCCGTCGGCGATCCGCCTGAACCGCGAGGTCGGCAAGGTCTTCCGCGAGTCGCAGGTCTACCGGATCGATCATTACCTCGGCAAGGAAACCGTCCGGAACCTCCTGGTCTTCCGGTTCGGCAACGGGATCTTCGAGCCGATCTGGAACCGCCGCCATATCGACCATGTCCAGATCACCGTGGCGGAGAGCATCGGGGTCGAGAACCGCGGCGGCTTCTACGAGGAGACGGGCGCGAGCCGTGACGTCCTCCAGAACCACCTCCTCCAACTCATGAGCCTGGTGGCCATGGAGCCGCCCGCGACCTTCGATGCCGACGCGCTCCGCGACGAGAAGGTCAAGGTCATCCGGGCAATCGGCGAGATGACCGCTGACCAGATCCGGACGGACGTCGTCCGGGGCCAATACGGCCCGGGCTGGGTCGCCGCCAAGCCGGTCCCGGGTTATCGCAAGGAGCCGGATGTCGATCCGACGTCGGAGACCGAGACGTACATCGCGGCCCGACTCGAGGTCGACGATTGGCGTTGGTCCGGCGTCCCGTTCTATCTCCGGACGGGCAAGCGACTGCCGAAGCGAGCGACCGAGATCGCGATCCAGTTCAAGGAGGTCCCCCACCGGCTGTTCCGCGACGCCGGGACGGACCCTGAGTCGAACCTTCTCGCCATCCGGATCCAGCCGGACGAGGGGATCATGCTCCGCTTCGGCGCCAAGGTCCCGGGCCTCGGGATCGACGTCCGGTCGGTCACGATGGACTTCACCTACGGCTCGGCGTTCACCGTCGACTCGCCCGACGCCTACGAGACGCTGATCCTCGACGCTCTCCTCGGCGACGCCTCGCTGTTCACCCGGGCCGACGAGGTCGAGGGCGCGTGGGCCCGCGTGGATCCGATCATCGAGTCGTGGATCGAGGCCCAGCCGCCCGAATTCCCGAGCTATGAAGCCGGCTCATGGGGCCCCGAAGCCGCCGATGAGCTGCTCGGCCGCGAGGGACGAAAGTGGCGGCGAATTTGAGCCCGCGCAAGGCGGACCGGCGATGACCACGAGTGGGGGCCTGATCGCGGACGCGCCGGTCCGTCCCAACGAGCCCGTCCTCCGGTGGCGGTCGCGTGCCCGCAGCATCGAAGAGGTCGAGCAGGAGCTCGCCCGGATCTGGGCGCAGTCAGGCCTGGAGCGCAAGGTCGACGCCGACGGCGACCACGTCGCGGATCGCCACATCGCGGCCCGGACGAGCGTGATGAACCTCGTCGTGATCGCGGGCCGGCCCGAGGTCGGCGAGCGCTGCGCATCGACGATCCAACGGCTCGTCGGCCGCCACCCGTCACGAACGACGATCGTCCAGCCGGCCGATCCCGACGGTCCGTCGTGGCTCGACGCCGTCATCGTGGCCCACTGCATCATGCCCCGGCCCGACGCCCCGGAGACCTGCGCCGAGACGGTCCACCTGACCTGCGGCGGCGAGGCCGGCCGGCACCTCGACGCGATCGTGGCGCCGCTCCTGATCCACGACCTGCCCGTCACCATCTGGTGGCCGGACGAGCCGTCGTTCGGCAGCCAGCCCGTCAACGACCTGCTCGACATGGCCGATCGCCTCGTTGTCGATGGCTCGGGCTGGCACGGGACCGGGCTGACCCAGCTCCGCAAGATGGCGGCCGTGGCGAACCGCCAGCCGATCGCGATCTCGGACTTCGCGATGGTCCGCCAGTCGCGCTGGCGCGAGGCGATCGCCGCGATCTTCGACATCCCCGACTTCCTGCCGTACCTCCGTCACATCCGCCGAATCGCGGTGACGTACGCCGTCCGCGACGAGTTCGGGGCCGAGACGACGAACATCGTGAAGCCGCTCTACCACGCGGCCTGGCTCGGGTCACGCCTCGGGATGAAGGTGACCAAACAGCTCGCGCCGATGACCGGGGGCGCCGCCCGCAAGGCGCCAACCCGTGGCAGAGGCGGCCGTCTGTCGAACCTCGCCAACCCGAGCGCGGGTCTCGGCGCAACGCTTCGGGTTGATCGGACCGACGTCGCCGTCGTCATTCGGCCCGTCCTCTCGGAGATGCCGTCGGGGACGACGATCCGGATCGAGCTCCTCGCGGACTGGCGCGGCTCGGAGCTCCGGGCCGACGTCACCGCCGAGCAGGAGGCCGTCCACGTTCGGGTCTGGCAGGATGGCGTCCATTCGCTGGAGCGCGGCTTCACGGCGCCGCGCAAGACCGACGTGGATCTGCTTGCCGAGGCGATCGAGGCCGGCGGGCGGGATCAGGTCGCGGTCCAGACCCTCGAACTCGCCGCCGAGCTCGCCGGAGGTCCGATCACATGACCGAGCCCACGATCGTGACC
>JACDAH010000001.1 GCA_013695505.1 Chloroflexota bacterium
GCTACGGCCAGCCGCTCCTCCCGATCCAGATCCTGTGGCTGGAGCTGTTCATTGACGTTTCCACGTCAGTCGCGTTCGAGCGCGAAGCCGAGGAGCCGGGCTCGATGGCGATCTCCCCACGACCGCGCCGAACGCCGCTGCTCACGAACGCGCTTCTGGCCCAAATCGGCCTCGCGGGTGGGTTCAGCGCGCTGGCGGCGGTCGTCAGCCTTGCTGTGCACGGAGGCGGAACCGATCACGCCCGGTGGCTGGCCTTCACCATGCTCGTCGTGGCTCAAGCGGTCCGTGCCTACGCCAACCGGAGCCTGACCCGGCGCGTGGCGACGCTCGCCACCAATCGGGTCCTGCTCGCGGCCTGCCTCGCCGTCGTCGTCATCCAGGCGTTGATCCCGGTGCTGGCGCCGCTGGCCGGGATCTTCCGGGCGAGCCCGCTCGATGCCGGAGAGTGGCTCGTCGTGGTCGCGGTCGCGCTCGGGCCGCTCGTCCTGGCCGAGCTGGTGCGGGGCCGGAGCGGACGGGAGTGGGTGGCCTGAACAGAGCCCGGGCAGCGTCCGGTCCGGCGCGAGGCCCTGGTTCGCGGTACAATTTCGGTCCGCGCAAGCGTCGCGCCCCGTCCCCGCTAGGTCGATGGCCCTCTTGGACCGGCCTGCGTCGGCCGACCGCCAGTCCTCGGAGGGTCCCATCAGTGTCCAACGGAACCATGCGTCCCCCGCGCCCCGCCGCCACCCCCGTGAACGAGCCTCTCAAGCACGTCATCGCCGAGTACAAGCACCAGGCCCAGACGATCACTTGCGTTTGTGGCTGGCACGGCAAGAGCTCGTCTCCCGACGGACGCACGTCCGAGTGGACAGCGCATCTCGCGGCCAACCGGACCAAGCCCCGCTGAACCGGCGCGGCCGAGGTCGCATCCTGATCGACCAGCCGACCGGCGCCTCATGCGCCGGTCGTTCGATTCCCGCTCGGCCGATCTCCGACGGTGTCGCGGGACGCGATGGTGTCGCAGGCGCGACGATCGGGCCGTCTCCGACCTGACTGCAGGCGGCCGTCGCCGGGCCCACTGTGGCGACGTGGCCCGCTCCCGGTCACCAGTCCCCCGGCGGTGTGCGAGAGCGGGCCTCCTGCTACCCGCGGAATGGCGGTGCCGGCCCAGCTCCGGCTAGGGCCGGCCCGGGACCTTGTCAACAGGCGGGGCGCTGTAGCCATGCTCGGCGATCTCGGCAGCTCGGGCGCGATAGGCGTCCGGGCTCGGCGCCGTCCTCGCCCGCAGCCCGTCGACCATCCGGTTGTACATCGAGAACGCGGATGCGATCAGGACCGCGAGCTGGACGTCGGCATCGGTCGCGCCCGCGTTCGTGGCGGCGGTGACATCGGCCGCGGTCAGGTCGCGCGGCTCGCCACGGACGGTCCGAGCGATGTGGAGCAGCGCCTGCATCTTGGCATCGAAGCCGTCCGACGATCCGAGCTTGACCTCGTCAATCAGGGCCACGTGCTCGGTCGCCCCGCTCTGCTCGAGGAGAGCATTCGCGAAGGCACCATGCGAGTCCATGCAGAAGAAACAGTCGTTGGCCGCCGACACGGCCGTTGCGAGCATCTCGCGGTCGACCCGCCGAAGGCTGGCGCCGGGGAAGTCGCTCACCAGGAGCTCGTCGGCGAGACCCCTGAGGTGGACGCCGAGGCCCGGGGTGAGGCGCATCGCGGCGCCGATGCCCGGGACGTCCGGCAGGCTGCCGACGATGGGGTCTTCCTGGGAGCGCGCCAGACGTTCGTCGTCCCGTGCCATGCGCGCCATTCCCTCTCGTTGTTGTTTGTTGTGGCGGCACGACCGGGCCGCGAGCGGACTCGCCCGATATGCTACGTGCCCGTCATGCATCGTGCCTTCCCGTCCCTCGATGACCGCCGCGGTCGATGCGGTCTCCCCGCCGCGGCCGGGGCTCGACGGCGCCATCGACCGCGCCCGTGACTACCCGCACCCTCACGCTCGCCGGTGGTACGTATCCGCTGATCCTGCCGAACATCCGCGATCCACGACTGCATGTCGCCGCGGTCATCATCACGATCCACGTCCTCGGCCAGGTCGCGCTCGGATTTCGGGTCAGCGTGCCCCAGATCCTCGCCGCGATCCTGACCTGCGCGATCCTCGAGATCGTCCTGACGTTCCTGACCGCTCGGGCGTTCGTCTGGCCGGCCAGCGCGATGTTGACCGGGAGCGGCGTCGCTCTGATCCTGCGCGCCGCCGGCACACCGCCCGGCGATCACTGGACGCTCCACTCCTGGGAGGTCTTCGCGGCCGTCGCGGGCCTGTCACTCCTGACCAAGTACGTGATCCGGTATCGCGGGTCGCACGTGTTCAACCCGTCGAACATCGGCCTCGTCGTGGCCTTCGTCGTGCTCGGGACGTCGCGGGTCGAGCCACTCGACTTCTGGTGGGCGCCCCTGAACGGCGCCATGATCGCGGCCTACGCCGTCATCCTCGGGGGCGGCCTCCTGATCACGCGCCGGCTGCGGCTGCTCGCGCTGGCAGCGACGTTCTGGCTCGGCCTCGCAGCGGGCACGGGACTCCTCGCGGTCTCGGGCCACTGCATGACCGCGAACTGGTCCTTCGCGCCGGTCTGCGGTCCCGATTTCTGGCGCGTCATCGTCACGTCCCCGGAGGTGATGATCTTCCTCTTCTTTATGATCACCGACCCGAAGACGGTGCCGGAAGGACGGGTCGGGCGGATCGCGTTCGGCCTGCTCGTCGCCGTCGCGAGCACGCTCCTGATGGCACCCCAGACCGACGAGTTCGGGACGAAGGTCGGGCTGCTCGCGGGGCTTGTCGTCCTCTGCGGGGTGCGGCCTGTCCTCGACCAGCTCATCCCGGCGCCGGGGTCGGCCGATGACGACGTCCGACGCCTCGCGACCCGGCTGTTCGGCCGTGGTGCGCTGCGCGTCGGGCTCGCCGTGCTGTCCGTGTTCGTGGTCGGTGCCGGCATCGTGTTCGCCGGGACGCCCGCACGCGGCATGTCCGTCCCTGACC
>JACDAH010000169.1 GCA_013695505.1 Chloroflexota bacterium
CCTGATGGATGACCTTGATGCCAAGCCGGACGAGGGCGACGCTTCAACGAAGGCCGGCGGACGCGACTGAGTCGTCCGTGGCCGTCGGGGCGGGGCAGTCGTCGCCCACGTTGGTGTCCCGGTGTTCCCGGTCAGCCCTCGTCGGTTGCCCCGTGGGGATCATGCTCATTGGAGGCGCCGCCCGGACCCTCGCCGTCGCGATAGGGGATGACGCTGATCAGCCCGTTCGTCTCGAGGAAGACGTAGCGCGCCTCCTCCGGCCGAAGCAGCTGATTCTGGCGCAGGGCGAGGCCCAGTTCGCGCTCGCTGATCCCCTCATCGCGAAGGTTTTTGGACAGGACCTTGCCCTCTTCCACGAGGAGCGTCGGCTCACCGTCGAGGGCGTTCCGAAATGCCGGCCAGCGATCGGCCGCCGTGTGGAGCAGGAGGTCGAGCGCGAGGATCACGCCCGCCGCGAGCAGGCCGCCGAGCAACGATGTGTTCTCGCCGACCATCGCGTTCTGGACGGCGTTCGAGATGACGAGGAGGACGACAAGATCGAGCGTCGAGAGCTGGCCCGTCTCGCGCTTGCCGAGGAACCGGAAACCCAGGAGGAGGCAGACGTAGACGACCGCGGTCCGGCTGGCGACGCCCACAAGATCCGAGCCGAAATCAGGGATCGTCACGCGTTGCTCCTCATGTCGAGCCGCAGCGGCAGGGCCCGATGCTAGCCCACTCACGGAGCCGCTACCATCGATCCGTGCCGGTTTCCACCGCCCTTCGCAGCGCTTCCGAGCGTGCGATGCGGACCTCGCTCCTGTGGCTGTCGCGGCGGCGATCCCTGGGCCGGCTCGCGACGCGCCTGCCCGTGACGCGGTCGATGGTTGCCCGCTTCGTCGCCGGGGAGACGCTCGAGGAGGCGCTCGGCGCACTCGAGCGATTGCGGTCGGCCGGCCTGCGGTCGACAGTCGATGTCCTCGGCGAGGCCGTCACGTCCAGCGATGCCGCCCGGGCAGCGGCGGACGAGTACCTCGCGACGCTCGATGCGCTCGCGGCGCGCGGCCTCGATCGGAATGTCAGCGTCAAGCTCAGCCAGATGGGCCTCGCCCTCGACGCGGCGGTCTGCCGCGAGAACCTGACCCGGATCCTCGAGCGGGCCGCGGCCACCGAAGCGTTCGTCCGGATCGACATGGAGGACCACACCACCACCGACGCAACCCTCACCCTGTGGCGCGACCTCCGGCCGATCAACGCCGGCCGCGGCGACTCGGGCGTCGTGATCCAGGCCGCGCTCCGGCGGAGCCCGACCGATGTCGAGGCGTTGATCACTGAGGACGCCCGAATCCGGCTCTGCAAGGGCGCCTACGTCGAGCCGGCTTCGGTCGCCCACCCGGACAAGGCCGATGTCGACGCGGCCTACGCGTCATTGATGGAGCGGCTGCTCCGGGACGGAACGTTTCCGGGGATCGCGACCCACGACGAGCGACTGATCGCGCGGGCGGTGGCGTTCGTCCGTGACCAGGGGATCGCGCCGGACCGGTTCGAGTTCCAGATGCTGTACGGCGTCCGCCGCGACCTCCAGGAGCGCCTCGTCAAGGCGGGCTTCGGTGTCCGGGTCTACGTCCCGTTCGGCACTCAGTGGTATCCGTACTTCATGCGCCGCCTGGCCGAGCGACCCGCGAATGTCGCATTCGTGCTCCGGAGCATCCTGCGCGAGGGCCGCGACCGGCCGCGATCGTGCTGAGGCGGTCGGCCGCCGACCTGACCCGAATCGAAAAGCCGCCCGGAGGAATCGGGCGGCTCTTCGGAGCGCGAAATGAGGCGGTCGGAGGCCCGCCGGGATGAGTGCGGTGTCGACAGGACGGTATGGGTTACTTCCAGCGCTGTCCGGCTTCGAGCACGAGTGCCGAGCTGGCAAGAGCGGATAGGACCAGCAGGATCCTGAACCCCTGCGACTTGAGCTGCTGCAACAACGGACGGTACCCTTTCCTCATCCGCGCACGTCTGGGGCTGCGCGGACTCGAAAAATACCGGCGGAGCGCACTCGACGGGAATAGCCCGTCAGTACCATGA
>JACDAH010000233.1 GCA_013695505.1 Chloroflexota bacterium
TCGAACGGGTGCTGGACGATCCCGGAGTTCCGCCCCGACGCGCCGGCGGCGATCGCCTCGCGTTCGTACAGTCGAACCGTCAGCCCGGCCTCGGCGAGGAAGGCAGCAAGCGACGTCCCGATGATCCCGCCGCCGACGATCGCGACGTCCGGTGCGGGGGCCCTCGGAGTCAGCCGGCGACCGCCGTCGCGGCCGGGGTGCTCGTCGCGATCCGAACGAGCGCCTCGATCAGCCGGTCGACCTCGGCTGCGGTGTTGTAGTGGGTGAGCCCGATCCGGACCACACCACCGGAATCAGCCAGGCCCAGCCGTTCGATCAGGCCGGTCGCGTAGAAGTCGCCGTCCCAGACCGCGATGCCCTCGGCGCCGAGTGCCTTGGCAACATCCCGTGGCGCGACGCCCTCCACACGGAGCGCCGCCGTCGGCGTCCGCTGGTCGAACCTCGCCCGATCGGTGATGCCGTAGATCGCCATTCCCGGGATCGTGTCGAGGCCGTCGGCCAGCCGTCGGTACAGGTCCAGCTCGTAGGCGCGGATCGCGCCCATCCCGGCGAGGACTCGTTCCCGGCGCGTCGCGCCCTTCCTCGCCCCGCCGAACGCGTCGCCGACCTCGGCGAGGTACTCGACCGCGGCGGTCACCCCAGCGAGGCCCTCGAAGTTGCCGGTGCCGGTCTCGAACCGGTCGGTCGCCGGCACCAGCTTGTAGGCTGGCAGCGTATCGAGGATCTCGGCTCGGCCGTACAGGACCCCGGCGTGCGGCCCGAAGAACTTGTACGTCGAGCACGCGAGGAAGTCGGTTCCGATCGCCCGGACGTCGATGGGCAGATGCGGTGCCGCGTGGACCGCATCGACGTACGTCCAGGCCCCGACCGCGTGCGCCCGCCGGACGATCTCCGCGACCGGGTTGATCGTCCCGACCGCGTTTGACGCCCAGCCGACCGCGACGAGCTTCGTTCGCGGCCCGAGGACCGCGTCGAGGCTCGCGAGATCCAGCGTCACGTCCGACTCGCGGATGTCGACCGTCCGGACGACGAGCCCACGATCGGCGGCGATCGCCTTCCACGGCCCGACGTTGCCCTCGTGGTCGAGGATCGTGACGACGATCTCGTCGCCGGGCGCCATCGTCGCCCCGATCGAGCGGCTGACGTGGAACGTCAGCGACGTCATGTTCGCGCCGAACTTGATCTCGTCGGACGATGCCGCGCCGAGCATGTCGGCCATCGCCTGGTGCGCCTCCTCGACCGCGGCGTCGCTCCGGCGGCTGGTCAGGAACGGGCCGTCGTGATTGGCGTTCGAGGTCCGGTAGTAGTCGCCGATCGCGGCGATGACCGACTCCGGGACCTGGGTGCCGCCGGGTCCGTCGAACAAGGCGACCGGTCGGCCGCCGTCCTCGATGGCCAGGGCCGGGAACCGGCGCCGGAGCGCCTCGACGTCGAACGTGGTCATGGGATCCTCAGCGAGCAGCAACCGATGGGAGACGCGAGCGGCGGATCCAGGCGCTGGATCCGCCGCTGATCGTAGTCGGTCGCGGGTATCCGGACCCGGCACGGTTCAGCGCGCCGAGCCTGCCAGCTCGCGCCCGGGCTTGCCGGCGGTGGCCGGGGCCGGTACGGCCTCGTCGGCGACGACCTCGTCGGCGACGACCTCGACGTTGAGCTTGATGTCCTTGCCGACCAGCCAGCCGCCGCTCTCAAGGGCCCGATTCCAGTTGAGGCCCCAGTCATCGCGGTTGAGGGTCGCCTGCGCCGCGAACGCGATGTGGCGGTTTCCCCCGAAGTTCGTCGTCTCGCCGACCGGCTCGACCTCGAACGTCACCTGGCGGGTGATGCCGCGGATCGTCAGGTCGGCTGCGACGCGATACTCGTCGGGCTTGACCTGGTCGACCTCTGCGAACTGGATGACGATCTCGGGGAACCGCTCGACGTCGAAGAAGTCGGCGGACCGGAGGTGGGTGTCGCGGGCGACGACGCCGGTGTCGAGGCTGGCAGCCTGGACCTTGATCTCGCCGCGGGCGCTGAGGGGGTTGGTCTCGTCGATCTCGAGTATGCCGTCGACGTCGGTGAACGTGCCCCGGACGGTCGTGATCATCATGTGCTTGGCCGAGAACAGGATGTCGGTGTGGGCGGGATCCAGCTTCCAGGTGGTTGTGGTGCTCATGTCGGGGATCTCCTCCTGGAGGTCTCGTGTCGGGCCGCGTCGCGTGGGTCGCTGGGATCGGTCGTTGACGCCGCAACGATATTTGACGATCGTTGCCTTGTCAACAATCGGCCGGCAGAGGTAGGATGACGACGACATGTCGACGCCGTCCATTTCCGCTCTTTCGTCGCGCTCCGGCGTGGTGTCGCCGAGCGCCGCCGCGAGCGCCACGGTCGTCGCAGATGAGCCCGGAATCGGCGCCTGGCGGAGCTTCCTCCACGCCCACGCCCGCATCACCCGCCGGCTCGATGAGGAGCTCCAGGCAGCACATGGCCTGTCGCTGGCGGAGTACGACGCGCTCCTTCAGATCGCCCATGCCCCGGGTCGTCGCGTCCGGATGAACGTCCTCGCCGAGCGGGTGATCCTGTCGCGAAGCGGCATCACCAGGCTCGTCGACCGGCTCGAGGCAGCGGGCTCGGTCGAACGGGCGGCCTGCTCGACCGACGCGCGCGGGCAGGAGGCGGTGCTGACCAAGGCCGGACTCGAGCGGCTGCGCGCCGCGGCGACGACCCATCTCGACGGCGTCCGACGCTACTTCCTCGATCGGCTCGACGCCGAGGACCTCGCCGCACTGGAGGCCAGCCTCGGCCGAGTATCCGATCCGCTCGGACCCGCTTCCCGGTCGGGCCATGAGGGTTGCGCTCCCGACGAGGCCTGAGCGCGCCGTGGCCGGCCGTCTCCGGACGGGCACGAGCGGCTTCGCCTATCCCGCGTGGTCGCCGCGGTTCTATCCGGCCGGCGTCCGCGGTCCCGATCTTCTCCGGCACTACGGATCGCGGCTCGCGACGGTCGAGCTGAACAACACCTTCTATCGCCAGCCCAGCCCTGCCGCCGTTGACACATGGCTGGCGGCAACACCGGCCGACTTCCGGTTCGCGGTCAAGGCCCAGCGCGGGTCGTCGTTCCGCGCTCTCCAGGTCGATCCGGCCGAAAGCGTCGAGTGGCTGACGACGCCGCTGCGCCGATTCGGCGAGCGGCTCGGGATGATCCTGTTCCGGGTCCCCGACGGGGTCGCTCGCAGCGACGAGCGGTTGGCCGGTCTGCTCGGCGCCTGGCCCCGGGATCTCCCCCTCGCCCTCGAGTTCCACGATCCGAGCTGGCACGTCGACGAGGTCTTCGGTATCGTCCGGGAGGCCAACGCCGCGATCGTCACAACAGACCTCGAGAGCGATCCGGAGCCGCCGCGAATCCGGCGCAGCGGGCCGTTCCTGTACCTCCGCCTGCGGCGGCCCGACTACGCGCCGGACGAGCTCGCCCGGTGGTTGGACCGGCTCGAGCCCTTCCTTGCCGACGGGGTCGACGCGTACGTCTACTTCCGACATGACGAGGTCGGGCGCGGGGCGGAGCTCGCGCTCGAGCTGGCCGCGCTCGGCGAGCGGGCGGGGTTCGGCGGGCGTTCGGCCTAGCGGCGGCGACCACAAGACCGTTGTGGAACGGACCCGGGTCGGCGGGCGTTCAGCGTCGCGGCGCCGTTCGCCCGCGGCAGTTGCGGAACGGACCCGGGTCGGCGGGCGTTCATTCAACGATCGAATGCGACAACATCGCAGGCGAGGTAGGTCCGGCGAGTCGCGTTGGGTCATCAGGCGACCGGAAACGACCGATTCGGGCCGCGACCGGCGCACGGAAGGGCAAATCAGCGCCAGCCGTGTCCCATTCGATCGTTCAACGACCAGAGCGGTCGAATGCGACGGCCGCCGCCCGAGACGATCCAGCGCGCCGGCCGCGCCCGCGGGGCCCGATCGGCCCGTGGGACCGGAGCTGGTTGGGGACGTCAAGCCGGCGCGCGCGAGCCCTCTGCGGGGCCGAACGCAACGAGCAACGTCAACTCCTCGGTGACATCGTGGAACCGGTGTGGGACGGCGGTCGCAACGAAGACGACCAATCCTGGCCGGACGTCGCGGGTCTCGTCGCCGACGGTCACCCGGCCTCGACCAGAGATCACGAAATACACCTCGTCCTCGGTGTGGGGTCGCTGGAGATCCGGCTGGCCCGGCGCGAGCACGTAGAGCCCCACGCTCAGGTCGGGCACGCTGAGGAACTCGAGATACGCGGCGCCGGTCGCCGTTCGCTGAGCGAGGAGATCAG
Source organism: Chloroflexota bacterium (assembly GCA_013695505.1). Lineage (GTDB taxonomy): Bacteria > Chloroflexota > Limnocylindria > Limnocylindrales > CSP1-4 > CF-46. The sequence goes on from JACDAH010000233.1 coordinate 4,280, forward strand.
CAAGCTCGAAGGCATCCATCGGTCGAATGTAGCAGCGCCGGGAACCACCTGGAGCACTCGACCGTAGGATGCATGGATGCCGATCCGCGCCTCCACGCCGCCCTTCACTCTCCCCCGAACGGCTGTCATCCTCGTCGTGGGCCTGCTGACCGGCGTCCTCGTGGCCGGCTGCGCGCCGGACCGCCGTCCATCGGGCGCGCCAAGCACCATCGGCCCCAAGGCGTCGGTCGCGCCCGGTGCGTCGACTCCGCCCGAGGCGTCGACTCGGCCAGGCGCGTCGACTC
>JACDAH010000262.1 GCA_013695505.1 Chloroflexota bacterium
GCCCCCGGCGTCGACGTCGTCTCGAGCGTTCCGGGCGGTGGCTACGAAGCCTTCTCCGGGACGTCGATGGCGACACCCCATGCCGCCGGCACGATCGCCCTGATGCTGTCGGCCAAGGGCAGCCTCCTCGGCGACTTCGATGGGGTGCTCAACGCCCTCGACGCGACGGCGATCGATCGCCCCGACGACACCTGCGGCACCCCCGATCCGAGCGACAACGACCCGAACTACGTTTACGGCGACGGTCGCATCGACGCCAAGGCCGCAGTCGATCTCGTCAAGAGCGGCGGCACGATGTCCGGTACCGTGACCGACGCGGCCACGGCCGCTCCCATCGCCGGGGCCCGCGTCGCCGCGAGCAACGGCACGCGCGAGTTCGTGACGACCGCCGACGCCAGCGGCGACTATTCGATCTTCCTGGCGGCCGGGACCTACACCGTCACCGCCGGCGCATTCGGCTACGCATCGGCGATCGCGTCGGGCGTCGCCGTGATCACCGACACGACCACCGACCAGGACTTCGCCCTCGTCGCCCTGCCGCGGTTCCGTGTGAACGGGCACGTCACCGCGTCCGAGGACGGCGCTCCGATCGAAGGGGCCGCCGTCGTCGCCCTCGGCACGCCCGTTCCGGCCGCCATGTCCGGCGCCGACGGCTCCTACAGCCTGGAGCTCCCGATCGGGGACTACACGCTGCGCGCCTCCGCCGGCGGCTGCACCGAGGTCGCGACCGCCGCGATCACTCTCGTCGACGCCGACATCACCCAGGACTTCGGCCTGTTCCGCAAGCTCGACGACTTCGGCCACGGCTGCGGCGCGATCGCCTTCGACTGGGTCGACGCGACCACCCAGTCCGGTCTGTTCGGCGACGAGTTCGCCGGCCGGCTGCGCCTGCCATTTGATGTCGACTTCTACGGAACGACCTATCAGCAGCTGTTCCTGTCCGATAACGGTTACCTGAACTTCCTCGCGCCCGACCAGTACAACGGTTTCCCCATCGCGATCCCGTCCACCTCGGTGCCGAACGCCGCCATCTACCCGTTCTGGCAGGATCTCGCGGTCGATGTCGACAGCTCGATCGACTACGCGACCATCGGCACCGCGCCGAATCGAGCGTTCGTCATCGAGTACTCGGCGATGAAGGTCTTCGGCTCGTCGGCCCGCGTCAGCTTCGAGGTGAAGCTCTGGGAGGACGGCCGGATCGACATGCTCTACGGAGCCAACCCGGCCAGTCCCGGCGACGGCCGGAACGCCGGCATCGGGATCGAGAACGCCACGGGCACTGACGCTCTCCAGTTCTCGTTCCTCGACGGCCTGCTCACGCCGAACAGCGCGTTCCGGTACGAGCGCGTCCCGAGCGGCATCGTCCACGGCCTCGTGACCGATGCCAACGACGGGCTTCCGATCGGCGGCGCTCGTGTCACCGCGACCCCTGGCGGACGGACCACGACGACCGGCGCCGACGGGACCTACAGCCTCCGGCTCCGGCCCGGCTCGTACACGCTCGCCGGGACGGCGACGAACTATGTCACCGCGACCTCACCGCTGACGGTCGCCGACGGCGACGATCTGACCGTCGACTTCGTCCTCGACGCGTCCGTGGCCGTCGTCGATCCGCTGACCGTGAACGCAACGGTCGACTACGGCGAGACGACGGATGTCAACCTCACGCTTTCGAACACCGGCACGGGTCCGCTCGACTGGGTGGCCAGGGAGCGCAACCAGGGCGTCATCCTGCCGCCGCTGCCGACGCCCACCGCGACCGTCATCCGGAAAGCCAACTGGGGCCCCGTGGCGATCCCGCGGACGTTCCCACGGACCTCGATCAAGGACCTTCCGGCGACCACCCTCGAGGTGATCATCACCGACCCGACCGGGGATTCTCTGGACGCGAACGACGTCACCACCGTTCGCGGCGGCTCGGACGGTTCGGCGGTCGCCTCGATGGCGATCGACTTCGCCCCGACGACCAACATGAGCCAGATCGGCGGCTTCGTCTACTTCGATACCGACCAGAACCCGTCGACCGGCCTGCCCGCCGAGGCGGTCTTCGGCAAGGCCAGCCAGGACATCGGGATGGAATACCTCGCCGACCTCTTCGAGGCCAACGGCAGTGATCCGTTCGTGCCGATCTTCAGCGCCGACACCTTCGAGCTCGTCGCGATCGTCCCGGCGACCGTCGTCGACCACACGATCGCCTTCGACATGCCGCTCGCTGCCCTCGGCAACGATGACGGCTTCATCAACACCGGCATGGTCGTCGGCTACCAGGGTCCCTCGGACTGGGCGCCTGATACCGGCCACGGCACCATCGAACCCTTCAGCGACGCCCCGTGGCTGACCGAGACGCCGGAGTCCGGCACGGTCGACGCGGGCAGCCGCCAGATCGTCACCCTCCATCTCGGAACGGCGACCCTCTCGCCGGGCGAATACCACGCTCAGGTCGTGTTCGTCACCAACGCTCCCAAGCAGACCCAGGTGCCGGTCGACGTCACCTTCACGGTCAGCCTGCCGGCGAACTTCGGAGCCGTCGCCGGCACGGTCACCGACGCCCACACCGGCAATCCGCTCGGCGGCGTTACGGTGGCCGTCCACACGACCTTCAACGGCTCGCCGCTCGAGCTGACGGCGACCACGGCCGGCGACGGCACGTACTCCGTCACCGGGCCGGCCGGGACCTGGACCGCGGACTACTCGCTCGATGCGTACGTCCCGATGAGCCAGCCCGTCACGATCGTCGCCGGGGTCACGACACCCGGCGCCGACGCGACCCTCCACCGACTCCAGCCGCACGCGGCGATCGACTCGGGTCCCCTCACATTCGTCCTCACGCCGGATCGGACCAACCAGGCGATCGTCAACCTGTCGAACCCCGGCGGGCATGAGGACCTGACCTTCAAGATCGGTGAGGTCAACCTCGACGCAACGGGCGACGCCATCGCGGCAGCCGCCCATGCGCGAACCTTGCCGGCCGGGGCGCGCTCCGATGCGCGCACGACCAAGGGCATCTTCGGCCCGTCCAACCTCGCGATCCCGCCGGCCATCCGGGCCGACGGCGACGTCCTCGCCTCGTGGAATGCCGGCATGACGCTGCCGTGGGGAGTGGCGTACAGCGGCGACGTCTGGCTGAGCGATCCGGCCGACCTGCTCGATGTCCAGTTCACGACCGGCGGCGCCCGGCTCGGCCAGTTCGCCAATCCGACCAACGGCGCATGGGGCGGCGACATGGCCTTCGATCGCGGCCGTGACCTCATCTGGCAGGTCAATGTCGGCGGCGATAACGGCATCTACGGGATCAACCCGGCCGACGGCTCGGTCGCCCAGGTGATCACCGGTGCTCCGTGGGCCAACACCAGCCAGCGCGGCCTCGCCTACGACCCGGCTGCGGACGTGTTCTACGTCGGCGGCTGGAACGAAGGCATCGTCTATCGCGTCGCCGGCCCGTCCCATTCGACGCCCGGCGCGACCCTCGGCCAGTGCACCCCGGCCGATGGCAGCATCTCCGGGCTCGCCTGGAACGGATCCTTCAACCTGCTCTGGGAGCAGACCAACAGTGACACCGACACGATCTTCCTCCTCGAACCGGCGACTTGCGCAACCCTCCGCGCCCTGCCCCATCCGGACGGCGGCGGCTTCGGCGGCGCCGGCATCGAGACCGATGTCGTGGGCAACCTCTGGCTGACCGGCCAGAACAGCGGCAATGCCTATCTCGTCGAGAGTGGCCTGCCCAACTTCAGCGACGTCCCGTGGCTCACGGTCGACCCGACCGAGGGCACCGTCGCTCCTGACGGCAGTCAGCCTCTGACGATCACCGTCGACAGCACCGGCCTCGCGACCGGTGTCTACCACGCGATCGTCGTCATCCAGACGAACGACCCCGACCAGTCCAACATCCAGGTTCCGGTGACGCTCGTCGTCCCGGCCTACCAGCAGGGCGTCAATGCCGGCGGCGGCGCCTACGTCGATCCGGCCAACGGCAACCTGTTCGGCGCCGATCGACCGTATTCGGCCGGCGGCTTCGGGTATGTCGGAGCGAGCTCGACCCGGACATCGACGGCGGCCATCGCGGGCACCACCCGCGATCCGCTGTACCAGGGCCAGCGGGCGGGGATGACCGCCTATCGGTTCGCCGTCCCGAACGGGACATACCAGGTCGATCTCAGCTTCGCCGAGCTCCAGCAGGCGAGAGTGGGATCGCGGGTCTTCGCGGTCGGCCTCGAAGGCTCCAACGTCCTGACCAACTTCGACGTGTATGCCGCCGCCGGCGGCCGCTACACCGCGCTCGACAAATCGTTCCTCGTCGAGGTCACCGACGGCGTCCTCGACATCTCGTTCATCGCCCAGCGCGGCGACAAGCCGATCGTCAATGCGATTCTGGTGACGCAGATGCCACCGGGCAGCCCCGGCTGACCCACCGAACCCGCACCGTCAACGGGACGGCCCGCCGGCACCGCCGGCGGGCCGTGTTCGTGCGCGGGAATGCGTAGACTCTGGCGATGCCGCGCTACGTACCGGAGGACTCGCTCCAGAGCCCGCGGTTCACCGGCCCCGCGACGTTCGCCCGGCTGCCCCACGTGCGGACGACCGAGGACGTCGACGTGGCGATCGTCGGCGTCCCGTTCGACACGGGTGTGACCTACCGCGTCGGCGGGCGCTTCGGGCCGAATGCGGTACGGGCGGCGAGCGTCATGCTCCGGCCCTACAACCCGAATCTCGACGTGAAGCCGTTCGAGGTGCTGTCGTGCGTCGACTACGGCGACGTCGCGATCGTGCCCGGCTACACCGAGCGGAGCTATGCCGCGATCGAAGCTGCGGTCGAGCCGATCGTGGCCGCCGGCGTCGTCCCGCTGCTGATCGGCGGCGACCACGCCTGCACGCTGCCCCATCTCCGTGCCACCCGTTCGGTCGGACCGGTCGCCGTCATCGACTTCGACTCGCACACGGATGCCTGGGACAGCTACTTCGGCGAGAAGTACAACCACGGGACGTGGATGCGCCGCGCGATCGAGGAGGGTCTGGTCGACGTCGACCATTCGATCGAGGTCGGCCTCCGCGGCTCCCTCTACGACAGCGGGGACTGGACGAGCCTTCGGACCGAGCTCGGCCTCGAGTATCTGACAACCGAGGACCTGTTCCGCCTCGGGCCGAACACGGTCGCCGCGGCGATCCGCGAGCGCGTGGGCGACCGGCGGGCGTTCATCAGCTTCGACATCGACGTGGTCGACCCGGCCTACGCTCCGGGCACGGGCACGCCGGAGGCCGGTGGCCCGTCGGCCCGCGACATGCTTGCGATCGTGCGTGGCCTGACCGGCATCGACTTCGTCGGGTTCGACGTCGTCGAGGTCATTCCGGCCTACGACCCGGCCGCCCAGACGTCGACGCTCGCGGCCAACCTCGCCTACGAGATGCTGTCACTGGTGGCGCGGCGACGAAGCGATACGGGCGACCGGTGACCGAGACACTCGATTGGCGAACGTCGATGCCGGACGGCTTCCGTTGGCCGGACGGGATCCGGGCTGCGGCCTGCTTCACGTTCGACGTCGACGCCGAGAGCCCGATCCTGTTCGAGCACCCCGAGAGCGCGGCCTGGCTCGACACGATGAGCCACCAGGCCTACGGCGCCAGGACCGGGATCGCCCGGCTGCTGCGCGTCCTCGATCGGCGCCGGATCCGTGCCACGTTCTTCATCCCCGGCTACAGCGCCGAGCGCTGGCCGGCGATCTGCCGCGCGATCCGCGACGCGGGCCACGAGATCGCCCATCACGGCTACCTTCACGAAACAGCCCACGGCGCGAGCCCGGCCGAGGAGGAAGCCCGCATCGTCCGGGGCCTCGCCTCTCTCGACGAGGTCCTCGGCGTTCGGCCTGCGGGTTACCGCGGCCCGAACTGGGAACTGACCTTCGAGACGCCCGCTCTGCTCGTGAAGCACGGCTTCCTGTACGACTCCGGGCTGATGGATGCCGATCACCCGTACGTGCTCGCGACATCGGCCCGACCCGATGCGCCGACGCTGATCGAGCTTCCCGGCCATTGGGCACTCGACGACTGGGAGCCCTACAACTATTTGCCCGGGATCACCGGATCCGGCGTGATCTCGAGCCCGCTCG
>JACDAH010000267.1 GCA_013695505.1 Chloroflexota bacterium
GCCGCCAGCGGCGCGGCCGCCAGCGGCGCTGGCGCCAGCGGCGCCGTGTCCGCGGCTGGCTGCACGATCGGCGTCTCCTGGAACAACTATCAGGAGGAGCGCTGGGCCAAGTGGGACGAGCCGGCCATCAAGGCCGCGGTCGAGGCCGCTGGCGGCAAGTACGTCGCCAACGACGCGAAGTCCTCGGCCGAGACCCAGACGACCAACGTCGAGAACCTGATCTCGCAGGGCGCCAAGGTCCTGATCATCCTGGCCCAGGACGACAAGGCGATCAAGTCGTCGGTCGCGAGCGCGATCTCGCAGGGCATCCCGGTCGTCTCGTACGACCGGCTGATCGAGGATCCGGGCGTCTTCTACGTCACCTTCGACAACGTCGAAGTCGGGCGGATGCAGGCCCGCGAGATCTTCAAGGCCGTGCCGAAGGGCAACTACGTGTTCATCAAGGGCAACGAGGCCGATGCGAATGCGCGGTTCCTGAAGTCCGGGATGGACGAGATCGTTGGCCCCGCCGTCACCTCCGGCGACATCAAGAACGTTGGCGAGACCTTCACCGACAGCTGGAAGCCGGAGCTGGCCCAGACCGAGATGGAGCAGTTCCTGACGGCCAACAACAACAAGGTCGACGCCGTTCTCTCCGAGAACGACGGCATGGCTGGCGGCGTCATCGCGGCGCTCGAAGCCCAGGGTCTTGCCGGCAAGGTGCCGGTGTCCGGCCAGGACGGCGACATCGCTGCCCTCAACCGGGTCGCGAAGGGCACCCAGACGGTCGACGTCTGGAAGGATTCCCGCCAGCTCGGCAAGGCTGCCGGCGAGGCAGCTATCCAGCTCTGCGGTAACAAGGACGTCAAGGCGATCGCCGGGGCGGCCGAATTCACGACCCCGGGCAACAACAAGGTCAGCTCGATCCTTCTCAAGCCTCAGCCGATCACCAAGGACAACCTCCAGGTCGTCCTCGACGCCGGCTGGATCACCAAGGACAAGCTCTGCCAGGGCGTGACCGCCGGGGCCGTCCCGGGCTGCTGATCACGTCCAACCCACCTCGAACCGCGTAACTGAAGCGCCCTGTGCCGCGACCACGGCACAGGGCGCACCCACACCCGCTTCCATGAGGCGTCACGATGACTGAGGCCAGGAGCGTCCCGAAGCCGCCCGACGGTGCGCCGGAGCGACTGCCGCGGACGGCTCGATCGCTGCTCGCGTCCACCGAGGTCGACACCCGCCTGCTCGGTATGCTCCTGGCCCTGGCGATTATCTGGATCGGGTTCAACATCCTGTCCGGCGGACTGTTCCTGACGCCCCGGAACCTCTGGAATCTGTCGGTCCAGACCTCGGCGATCGCGATCATGGCGACCGGCATGGTCCTGATCATCGTGTCGCGCAACATCGACCTGTCGATCGGGTCGATCCTCGGCTTCGCCGGCTACTCGATGGCGATGCTCCAGGCGATCTGGATCCCGGAGACGTTCGGACTCGGCTTCAACCAGCCCTACACGTGGATCATCGCCCTCGCCTTCGGGATCCTCATCGGCGCCGCGATCGGCGGCTTCCAGGGCACGATCATCGCCTATCTCAAGGTCCCCGCCTTCATCGTCACGCTCGGCGGCCTGCTCGTCTGGCGGGGCCTCATCTTCGAGCTTCAGTCGGGCCAGACGATCGCCCCCATGGACACCACGTTCCGCCTCCTCGGCGGCGGCCCCACCGGCTCGATCGGCGAGGTCGGAAGCTGGGCATTCGGGGTCATCGCGTGCCTCGCCATCGTCGCCACGCTCGTGGCCGGCCGGCGGAGACGGCGCAAGTACGGCTTTCCGCTCCGGCCCATGTGGGCGGAGGTCGCGATCGGCGTCATCGGCTCCGCGGTCGTCCTCGGCGCCGTCCTCGTCGCCAACAGCTATCCGTGGCCGGAGCAGCTCGCGGCCCAGTACGCCGCCGATCGCGGCATCGACCCGCCGCCGGGCGGCCTGAACATTCCGACGGGGATCGCCTACCCGGTCTTCATCATGATCGGGGTCACCCTGGTGATGACATTCATCGCGACGCGGCTCCGTTTCGGACGCTACGTCTTCGCGATCGGCGGCAACCCCGACGCCGCGGAGCTGGGCGGCATCAACACCCGCCGCACGATCATGATGACGTTCGTGTTGATGGGCATCCTTGCAGCCATCAGCGGGGCAATCCAGACCGCCCGCCTCAACGCCGGAGTGACGAGCATGGGCATCCAGAACGAGCTGGACGTCATTGCCGCGGCAGTCATCGGCGGCACGTCGTTCTCGGGCGGGATCGGGACGATCCCGGGCGCGGTTCTCGGAGCCGTCGTCATGCAGTCGCTGCGCTCGGGCATGGTCCTGCTCAAGGTCGACTCGCCGATCCAGGACATCGTGGTCGGCACGGTCCTGGTGGCGGCGGTCGGGCTCGATACCCTCATCCGGCGGAGGACCACGCGATGACGGCAGCACCCACCGCCCCCTCGGGCGAGAGCCCGGCCGGGCGTCCGACCCCACTGGTATCGATGCGAGGGATCCGCGTCTCGTTCGGCGGCGTCCACGCCGTCGACAACGTCTCGATCGACCTGTTGCCGGGCGAGATCGTCGGGCTCGTCGGGGGTAACGGAGCCGGCAAGACGAGCCTGACCCGGGTCCTCTCGGGCGCCCGGCCGGCCGATGCCGGCGAGATCGAGATCGACGGCAAGCCGGCGACGATCGCCAACCCGCGCGACGCCAAGGCCTACGGGATCGAGACGATCTACCAGACGCTCGCTCTCGCCGACAACGTCGACGCTGCCGCCAACATGTTCCTGGGGCGTGAGATCACCAGCCGGCTCGGCACGCTTGACGACTCGGCGATGGAGGACGCGACCCGGAAGGTGATGAAGCGGCTCAATCCGAATTTCAAGAACTTCAAGGCGCCGGTGATGTCGCTGTCGGGTGGTCAGCGGCAGTCCGTGGCGATCGCGCGGGCGATCCACTTCAACGCCCGGATTCTGATCATGGACGAGCCGACTGCCGCCCTCGGTCCGGCGGAGACGGCCCAGGTCCGGAGCCTCGTCAAAGGGCTCAAGGACGAGGGAATCGGCATCTTCCTGATCAGCCATGACATCCACGACGTCTTCGACCTGTCGGACCGGATCAGCGTCATGTACCACGGCCGGATCGTCGATACCGTGGACAAGGGCTCGATCACGACCGACGAGATCCTCGGGATGATCATCCTCGGCAAGAAGCCGGGCGAGGCGACCACGGAAGAGCTGGCCAGCCTGCACGCCTGAGGCGACCCGGCTCGCGGTGCCGGGCGGCCGGGGGGCGGCGATCCTGCGTGGTCGGGTCAGTCAGTGGCGTGGAAGGTCGGCGCGAGGGCCGGGTAGAGGCCGCGGTACAGGTCGTGCGCCGTCCGATAGGCTGCGCGGTCCGGCCCGGGCGCCGCGACCGGGGTCGCGACCACGAGGGCGTCCGTCGCCTCGGCCACGGCCCCGAACCAGCCACCTCCGACCGCAGCCAGGATGGCCGCCCCGAACGCCGCCCCCTCGCTCGTGTTGACGGTCGCGATCTCGGCCTCCAGGACGTCCGCCAGGATCTGGCGCCACAGGCTGCTCGCGGTCCCGCCTCCGGAGACGCGGATCTCGCGCGGTGCCGGCATTCCGGCCGCGACCATCAGGTCGAGGCCGTCCCGGAGACCGAACGCCACGCCCTCGAGCACGGACCGGGCCAGGTGGCGCCGATCGTGCCGGACGGTCAGTCCGACGAACGCGCCGCGGGCGAGCGGATCGGGGTGGGGACTCCGTTCGCCGGTGAGGTACGGCAGGAACAGGAGCCCGTCGCTTCCGGCCGGCGCCTCTCCCGCAGCCGCGTCCAGGTCCGCGAATGACAGGCCCGGAGCGAGCGTGTCGCGGAACCAGCGGAGGCTGCCCGCGGCCGACAGCATCACCGACATCAGGTGCCAGCGCTCCGGAATGGCGTGGCAGAACGCGTGGACCCGGCCGTCCGGGTCGTGGATCGGGCGGTCGGTGGCGGCGAAGATCACGCCGGACGTGCCGAGAGACAGGGCGACCGTCCCGGGCGACACCACCCCGACCCCGACCGCGTTCGCGGCC
>JACDAH010000301.1 GCA_013695505.1 Chloroflexota bacterium
GGCCCGAGCTCCTCGACAAGCGGCCCGAGTGGGGCTCGGGCCGGCGGAACTTCACCAGCCTGTATCTCGAGCCGCTGCCCGGGCCCGTGATGCGCGAGCTCCTCGCCGGCCTCGTCCCGGGGCTCCCGGAGTCAGCGGTCACGGCGGTGATCGGGCGCGCGGAGGGCATCCCCCTCTACGCGGTCGAGACCGTACGGATGCTCGTCGCGGACGGCAAGGTCGTAGCGGCAGGCGATGGGACGTACCGACCGGTCGGCGATCTGTCTTTGCTCGCGATCCCCGAGACCCTCACGGCCCTCATCGCGGCCCGCCTCGACGCCCTAGACCCGGCCGACAGGAGCCTCGTGATGGATGCCGCCGTGCTCGGGCAGTCGTTCACCGTCGCCGGGCTTGCCGCCGTATCGGGGATCGACGAGGGCGAGCTCGGCACCCGTCTTCGGGCTCTCGTCCGACGCGAGCTGTTCGGCCACACTACGGACCCGACCTCGCCGGAGCGCGGCCAGCACGCGTTCGTCCAGGCCCTGATCCGCGAGGTCGCCTATAACACCCTCGCCCGGAAGGATCGCAAGGTCCGCCATCTGGCCGCCGCCCGCTTCTTCGAGAGCCTCGGAAATGATGAGCTGGCGGGCGGGCTCGCCGGCCATTACCTCGCCGCCCGAGAAAACGCTGGGGAAGGAGCGGAGGCCGATGCACTCGGCGCCCAGGCCCGGATCGCGCTGCGCGGCGCGGCAGAACGCGCGGCCTCCCTCGGTGGGTTCGACCAGGCCCTCACGTTCTTCGAGCAGGCGCTCGGCGTGGCGGGCGACCCCGGCGATCGAGCCGAGCTGTCGCAGCGAGCCGGCGAGGTTGCCTCGACAGCCGGGCGACATGACGCGTCTGAGCGCCATCTGCGCGCCGCCGTCGAGCTCCACCGAGAGCGGAATGATCGGCCGGCCACAGCGCGCGCAGTCGCCGCTCTCGGGCGGGCGCTCAATATGGCCTACCGGATCGAGGACGCGATTGCCCTCCTGGAGCCAGCGGCCACGGAATTCGCGGAACTAGCCCCACATGTCGCCCTCGTGGCGATCGGCGGTCAGTTGGCGCGCGCCCACTTCCTCCTTGATCATCACCAGCGGGCGATCGAGGTCGCCGACCAGGTCCTCCTGGCTGCGGAGCGAGGCGACCTGAAGGATCTCGTGGCCGACACCCTCGTGACGAAGGGCACTGCGCTGGCATTGACTGGCAGGCCGATCGAGGGCCTCGGTGTGCTGCGCGCGGGAATGGAGGTGGCCGAGGACGGGGGCTTGGTTGAAACCGTCCTTCGCGCGGCCAACAACCGCGCCGTGTTCGACACCCCGCGGAACCCTCGGGCCGGACTGACGAACTCTCGAAAGGCGCTGGCATTGGCACGTCAGTTCGGCGCCCGTAGCTGGATCGCCACCCTCGTTCAGGGCGTCGTTTGAGACGTCGATTCGAACCGGCGATTGGGACACTGCGAGTGCGGAGCTGGGCACGGTGCTGGCCGATGAGTGGGAGGCCGCCGACCGCACCGCCATGGTCGGGACGGCCATCGTGATCGCGGGGAATCGAGGCGAGGAGGTCCGCGAGCAACTCCTCGATCTGGAGCGACTGACGACGTCATTGGCGCATAGCGGCGCAGCGCTTCACGCGGTCCTGCCCTACACGGCCGGATTCGTAGCATTTGCTCAGGGGCGGCTCGCCGAGACGCGGGTTCTTCTCCACGAGTCGGCAGACTTGTACCTGGCGAACCTGCCGATGAGCGCTCCCGCCAACGCCCATGCCGCCATCTGGGAACGCAACGCCTCCGGCGCGCGCGAGGACTTGGCAAGCCTTGACGCGGCAGGGCTCCACGGGCCCGCCGTCGAGGCCGATCGGATGTCGATCCGGGCCGGAATCGCGGCCCTCGAGGGGCGAACGTCGGATGCCCTGGCCCTGTACCGGGAGGCCCTTAGCGCGGAGCGAGAGCTTGGCCTCCTCTGGGATGAGGCACTGACGGCGATCGACATGGCCACCCTCCTCGGCTCCGACCTACCCGAGGCCGCCGCCGCCGCCGCCGCCGCCCGCGAGATCCTCGTCCGACTGGGCGCAACGCCGTTCATCGAGCGCCTCGACGCCGCACTTGCGGAGGAGCGTGGACGCCCTGAGCCGAAGTCGAGGGCTGAGCTGGGGGGCCACGACGGGCACCTGATCGGCGACGGCACCGTTGAGGCTGGCAGCGGCCTTCAGATCTCGCGACACGCGAAAGGCTGATGCGCGGTCTTCGCCGGTAATGAGGGGGTGAGGGGCTCGGGTGCTCTCGAACCGCACAATAGTCGACACGCTGTCGCTGGTCTGGTTTGTGCGGGACGGCCGTCTGCCTACACCGCTGAGAGCCGAAAGACTCCCAAAGCACGTGCGTTGCCAACTACGCCACACCCCGCCGATTGAGCTCAAGACCCTATCGGAAATCCCGCGTACTGCCCCAGTTGAGGAAGGCTCCAGCGCTCGTCGCGCATGGTGTCGCGTTCGAATCCTCTCGAGGGGCGCGACTTCAATGCGGCAGCCATCGTCTCTGTTGCGCTGGCGATGGTCTCGGCGAGGTCTGCGGAAACCAGGGCAGCCCAATAGGTCATGCGCGATTACGATCGACCATTGAGGATGGGTTCGATCAGGGCGGAGCCGGTCGGTCGATGGAGGTCGCCCGCTCCGGAGCAAGTCCTCCGCCCCGCACCGTCGCGCCGACGACCATCGCCGCACCGATCAGGACGACGTTCTTGATGATGTATTGACCCTCGAGGGTCGGCGCGATCGGGAACAACGTGAACGTCTCGGCCGGGAAGAGGACGAGGGGCGTGAGTGTGCCGATCATCTGGACCGCGAGCAGGAGCAGCGTGACCCGGAGAAACCGGCCGGTCAGGAGTCCGAGCCCGATCAGGCTCTCCCATGCTGCCAGGACCGGCAGTGAGACGGCCGGCGCGATCAGCCCGCGGCTGAGCTCCTCGATCGTCCGGGCGGCGAGGTCCTGGGCCGGGCTGAGCCCCGGGAAGAACTTCAGCGCCCCAAACCAAAGGAACACCACGCCCAAGCCGATCCGGAGGACCGGGACACTCGCCCGTGCCAGCGCCGCCGTGATGATCTGGTCGATCCGGTCGAGGCGCTGGCGGACGAGCGGCGTTTGAAGCTCGCGGGTCGACGGCTCTGACATCTCGTGCCTCCGCGGCGCGGCCGGCTGAGGAGGACCTGCTCCGAGAACCGGACGTCGCCGATTTGAGCCTAGCGCAAGTCACCGGACGGCTTTCTCAGGGAGTCGCCGGCGCCGTTTGAGACGAACCTCCTCAGCGCCAAACTCGCGCGCGGAAGTCGGCGAGGAGGTGGTCCAGAGCAACCGGGCCGGGCGGGCTCGGGTCAGTCCGCTGCCGGCTCGGCTTTCGTCTCGCCGAGGAACGACAACACCGCGAGGACACGCCGATTGTCGTCTCCGGTCGGCTCGAGCCCGAGCTTCGAGAATATCGCGTTGACGTGCGTCTCGACCGTCTTCGGCCCGATCCCCATCCGGGCCGCGATCGCCGAGTTCGATCGACCCTCGGCCATGAGCGCAAGCGTCTCCCGCTCCCGGTCGGTGATCCGTCCCGCCACATCTCGGGCCCGCCACGCCAGGAGCTCGCGAACGATCGCCGGGTCGACGATCGAGCCGCCCCGGCCGACACGCCGGATGGCATCGACGAAGTCCTCGAGATCCGCGACCCGCTCCTTGAGCAGGTAGCCGAGCCCGCCACCGGCCCCGGTCACGAGATCGAGCGCGAATCGCGGCTCGAGATGCTGTGACAGGACGAGGATCCCGAGTCCGGGTCCATGCTCGGCTCGGAGCAGATCGACCGCCCTCAGGCCTTCGTCGGTGAACGACGGCGGCATCCGGATGTCGACGATGACGACGTCGGGCGAGGCGGCGCGGGCGGCCGCCACGACCGACGACACGTCCGCGGCGAGGCCGACGACCGCGAGCCCGGCGTCGGTCAGGATCCGGGCGATCCCCTCCCGGAGCAGGACGGAGTCCTCCGCGATCACGACCCGCACGGGATCGAGGCCTCCACGCTCGTGCCGCCGCCCGGCAGGCTGACCACACGGAATGTCCCGTCGAGCGCGGCGACGCGATCGGCGAGCCCGCGCAGGCCCGATCCCGCGGGGTCGGCTCCGCCGCTCCCGTCGTCGCCGATCGCGAGATCGACCCGCTCGCCGCGGCGATCGACCCGTACGGTCGCCCGTGAGGCGGCCGCGTGCTTCGCGACGTTCGTAAGCGCCTCGGAGACGACGAAGTACGTCGCGGTTTCGACCTTGGCCGGGAGCCGATCCGCGACGTCGACATCGAGCTGGACCGGGACCGGTGAGCGGTCGGCCAGCGAACGCAAGGCCGGCTCGAGACCGGCCTGCCGGAGGATCGCGGGATCGAGGCCGCGGGCGAGCTCGCGCAGTTCGTCGATCGCGGCACGAACGTCGCCGGCCGCGGCTTCCAGCTCGGACGAGACGAGCGGGTCGAGGGGCTGCCCGAGGCGTGACTGGATCGTCCGCAGCGTCACGGCTAGCGAGACCAGGCGCTGTTGGGCGCCGTCGTGGAGGTCGCGTTCGAGCCGGCGCCGCTCTCCGTCGGCCGCCTCGACCACGCGCGCCCGCGAGGCGCGGATCTCGACGAGCTGCTCGCGGAGGTCGTCCTGGAGCCGGTCGTTGTCGATCGCCAGTCGGAGCGTCGCGGACACCGTCGGGAGGAGCGATGGGTCGTCCAGGAGCGTCCGGTCGTGGACGAGGGCGCCGCTGAGGTGACCGTCGGCCTGGAGGATCGTGGCGGTGACGGACGCGTCGGGCCCCGGCAGCATCGCCGGCCTTCCTTCCGCATCCTCCCAGCCGGCCCGGCCCGCGTACAGGAGAGCGAGGCCGGGATCGTCGAGCGCCCGCCGGAGGGCCTCCTGGAGGTCGACGCCGCGCGGCAACCCGCTCGCGCCGGTCATCAGCTGGACCACGGCCGCCGTGCCCCGTCGAAGCCGGAACGAACCGACCAAGAACCCGAGGGGCGCTAGCGTGCGCATGAGGTACTGCGCCGTCCAGCCGGGGCCATCGAGCGGCAGGAACGAGATACCGAGGATGGCCTGGAGCAGGTCGGTCGTCGCGTAGGCGCCGGCGACCGCGGCATAGATCGCGCCGCCCAGGAGGACCGGGTCGGCCGGTCGGCGAGCACCCGGCCGGATCCGTGACCGGCGCTGGACGGCCAGCCCCGCAACGGCGAGCAAGGCGACGCCGAGGGCCGCGGTCATGATCTGGTCGGCGCGGACGACCGTAGCGCCGTCATGGAGCAGCCACGCCGGGTTGGGTGGCGCCTCGCGCGGGACGGCGAATCCGGGATGAACGCCGATGAGACGCCAGAGTGAGCGGATGGCGAGGATCGCGAGCATCGCCACGACAGCGATCCGGTCGCGCCGCAGCTCGAGGCGGCCGCCCGGGAACGACAGGATGACGAACGCGAGGATCGGCTCGTAGTAGCCGCGCAGGATGAACGAGACGTATTGCAATGGCGACTCCGGAGGCACGTACTGGTACGTGCTCCCGACGTACCAGAGGTAGCCGGCGCCGATCAGGAGCGGCCCCGTCGAGGCGGTCGGCCGACGATCCCAGGCGACGAGCCCGGCGAACACCAGTACGAGCCCGGTCACGTCGTCGAAGAACGCATCGATCGGAATCTCGGACACCGGTGGCCGGCCCCACAGCACGTGGGGCAGGACGAACAGGACGACCGGCCCGAGGCCGAGCAGGATTCGCCCTACGCGGCGCATCCGGTTCAGCGGAGAACCCCGGCGAGCCGCTGGGCGGACAGATCCGCCTTGGGGATAAATGCATCGGCGTCGGAGGTGTCGAGACGGGCGCCGTAGTCCTCGCGGTCGCGCCCCGACACGAGCACGATCCAGCGGGCGAGCCCGGCGGCGCGGAGGCGCGAGGCCACCGCAAACCCGTCAAGGTCGGGCAGGCCGATGTCGATGATCGCGAGATCCGGGCGGAGCCGCTCCGCGGCAACGATCGCGTCACTCCCGCTGCTGGCTTCGCCCACGACCTGATACCCCTCGGCCTCGAGGAAGACCCGGGCCCGGATCCGGAAGCCTGCGTGATCGTCAACCATCAGCACGGTCGTGCGCATCACCGCATCCTGACAGGTGCCATCGCGAACCGGATCAGGGTTGTCCCGAGGAAGATTCGCCCCCAGCCCGGGTCCTCGCGGCTGCCGTGAGCACCGGCAGACCCGGAAGCCGGGGGAATCCCGGACCTCGGGCGGTCGGGTCGGCCCGGTTCCGCGATCGGCGACCGGGCCCCATCGTCCGTCGCGCGGCAACTCCGCCGCATGCCC
>JACDAH010000308.1 GCA_013695505.1 Chloroflexota bacterium
ACGCTGGCTGGAGCGAGGATCCGACGGCCCCGGCTCGTACTTGCGCTCCCAATGGTCGTCGACCTTCTCCCAGCCGCGCTTCAACTGCTTGAACGCCGTGCGGTGGGCCTGCGCTCCATCGCCGTACTGATCGGCGGCGCTGTCGTGGGTCTTCAGCCACGTCTCCTGGGCCTTCTTCGGCGAGCGCTTGAGGGTCCCTGGCAGCGATTTGTCAGCGGGCATGCGAGCGGATCTCCGGTGGGGAGTCCAGCCTGCGCGGCAGCCAGCGACGGGCGAGCCGGGCCATCGGGCCGGTCCCCTCGCAGCCGGGTTGCAGATGGGACTTGACAAGGACCGTCCGAGCCGCTTCAATAACAACATTGTTCCATAACGGAGTCGTGATATAAATGCAGCCGACCAACCTTGACGCCGTCTTCGGTGCCCTCGCTGATCCGACTCGCCGCGCGATCCTCGCCCGCCTTACCGCAGGGGATCGCACGGTGGCGGAGCTCGCGGCGCCATTCACGATGTCGCAGCCGGCGATCTCACGCCACCTCAAGGTCCTCGAAGCGGCGGGGCTGATCACCCGCGCCCGGCGGGCGACTGCCCGGCTCAGCCATCTCGAAGCCGCGCCGCTCCGCGATGCAACCGAATGGCTCGCCGCCTACCAGGCCTGGTGGGACGAAAGCCACGGTCGACTCGACGCCCTGCTGGCTCGCCTGCAGGCCGACCCCTTGCCCGGCCCGACGCGGCCGAGCCAACCGAATGACCCGGCCCGGGTTAGCCACCAACGGAGGAACCGACATGTCCGAAACGAAGGTCCAGGCACCTGACAGCGTTCCGTTCATCGACGTGAGCCGTGAGTTCGCCGCCCCGAGGGACCTTGTCTTCCGCGCCTTCACCGACCCCGAGCTGCTCGTCCAGTGGCTCGGCCCGGCCAGGTACGAGATGGTGGTCGAGACCTACGACGTCCGGGCCGGCGGCAGCTGGCGCTACATCCACCGCGACGCCGACGGCAATGAGTACGGCTTTCATGGCGTGTTCCACGGCGATCCTTCGCCGAATGGATTCACCCAGACGTTCGAGTTCGAGGGAGCGCCCGGCCACGTCTCGCTCGACAAGCTCACGCTCGAGGAACAGAACGGCCGCACGACGGTCCTCACCCACTCGGTCTACCAGTCAATCGAGGCCCGCAACGCCATGGTCGAGAGCGGCATGGAGGAAGGGATGAACGAGGGCTACGACCGGCTCGAAGCGCTCCTCGGCCGGCTCGTCCCGGTCGGCTGACCCCACCACCCACGAGAGGATGGAAGTGATGGATCTCACCCTCGAGCTCGTCATCGTCCCGGTGACGGACATCGATCGGGCCAAGGCCTTTTACAGCGAGCAGTGCGGCTTCAATGTCGACGTCGACCACAGCGCCGGCGACGCCTTCCGGGTCGTCCAGCTGACGCCACCTGGCTCGGCATGCTCCATCTCGATCGGCAAAGGCCTCGCGAAGATGGAGCCGGGTACGCTCCAGGGCCTCCAGCTCTGCGTGACCGACATCGATGCCGCGCGCGCCGAGCTCGTCGGCCGGGGACTGGAGATCAGCCCCGTTCGGTTCATCGAGGACGGCGAGTGGAAGGATGGCCACGGCGGCCCGTGGAACTCCTTCGCCTTCTTCTCGGACCCCGATGGCAACGGTTGGACGATCCAGGAAAAGCCCCCCGTTAGCTGACCCGACCCCGCATCCAACGGCGCCCGCCCGGCTCATCGACAGCCCGGCGGGCGCCTCCGCGTGTCTCGCTCGCATAGGCGCCACGGCGCCCATCAAGGCCGGCGATGGCCAGGTGACGGACCGGCGATACACTCTGCCGAGGTTCGGGCTCGGCACCCCGGCGATTCCGACGAGGCAGCGGTGCGACAGGCACATCGGCAACGACCATTCCGGAGGATGCTCGGCCCGGCGACGATCGCCGTGGCCCTCAGCCTGATCGCGGTGGTCGGCTGGACCGCCACGAGCTCGGCGAGTCCGTCGGCGGCTGCAGGATCGCAGGCCCGTCCCTTGCCCGCGGATGACGCAAGGTCCGCCGCGACCGTCGATCGCCTCCGGCCTGTGTTGGAGGGGGCGTCGCGCCCGGCCGCGACGATCGTCGAGACGGGGTCCAGCGAAGCTCGCCCGACGCGCCCGCTCGTCGATGTGCCGGAGGTCGAGGCGATCGCGGTGCCACTCCTCGCGCGGGGATCGAGGGTCGTGTTTGTCGGCGATTCGTTCACGACCGGATGGAACGGCGCGGGGATCGGGACGCGCGGCTGGCCGGCGATCGTCGGCCGGGCCCGGGGCTGGACGACACGCAACCTGGCGGTCGCCGGAACCGGGTTCGTGAACCCCGGCTGGACCGGTCAGACGATCGGTTCGCGGGTGGCAGCGGCCATCCGAGCGCGACCTGACATCGTGTTCGTCGCCGGCGGCCACAATGACTCGCGCTGGTCGGCCGCAACGACGAGCACGGCGGCAATCCGGGTGATCGACCGCCTCCATGCCGCCTTGCCCGATGCGGTGCTCGTGATCGTCGCGCCGATCTGGCAGAACGGCAGCCCGCCGTCGCGCTGCCTGATCCTCCGCGACCGTCTCCGCCAGAAGGCCGCCGCGATTGGCGCGATCTTCATCGATCCGCTTGCCGAGGGCTGGTTCAGCGGGCCCAGTCATCGCCTCATCGGCGGCGATGGCCTGCATCCGACGGACGCCGGCCACCGGTACCTCGCGGAGCGCGTCCTCGCCGACCTGGCCGGCACCTGATCCGGCCATCCCGGGCGTGAAACCCTTTTGGTCTCGCGCCAGCCGTCCGCCTCAGCGAGCCAGCAACGCGCCGATCGCGGCGTCGAGGGCCGGAGCCAGGAACCGCGCGTAGGTCGCGGTCAGGTGTCCGATGTCGCGGAAGACGATCCGGTCGTTGACGACGACCGCGCACGGGTCCCCGACGCAGATCCGGCGGGTGAGATCGATCCGCTTCGCGCCACTGTCCCTGGCCGCGATCGTCTCGAGAGCGCCGAGATGGTCGGTGAAGGCGGTGCTCCGCGGGATCGCGCACGCATCGATGTCGCTCTCGTGAGCAGAAAGGCAGGCGGGGATGTCGCGACCGGCGTATGGCGTATCGACGATGATCGCCACGCGGCCGGGAATCCGGGCGAGCATCCGACCGACCGCGGCACCCTTGGCGGCGACGGTGTCGTGGTTCGCGTCGAGCGGGTGGATCGCGATCCGGCTCATCGAGACCAGGGTCAGATCCGGCCTCAGGGAGCGAAGCCTGGCAAGCGTCGCCTCGTTGAAGGCCGCGCACTCGCGGTATTCGCGCTTGAGGGCGGTGTTGGCGACCCGCATGTCGATGAACGGGCAGGCCACCTTGACGAAGGTGACGACCCGCCAGGCTTCGTGCCTGGCCACCCGCTCCAGGGCGGGGAACCACTGGGCAGCGTGCGAGTCGCCAACGAGAGCAACCGTGATGGCCGCATCCTTGACCC